>JAHFFY010000039.1 GCA_023247705.1 Candidatus Omnitrophota bacterium
TTTTGGAGCCCACCAGCGCATCGAAAATAGGAATCGCAGCGCCTCCGGAGAGCCCGAAGATATACTCAACCCCGTGGTTTTCAAGGCATTTAATCAGGGCTTCGGCCCCGGTCATTGGTTTTTTTTCTGCAGTTTTTTTCATCGGTATAAAATTTTATAGTCGGAAAAATAAGGAAGGTATAATAACAAAATATTATTTAATGTGCAAGGTTTTATTTTACCGAGAAATTTATAATTGACAGAAACACACAAGTATGTTAATTATCTTAGGTCTTTCCGCATCTTACATCGATCACTCATCTTGGTTACGAAAGGAGCCTCTACCTATGTTTATTTCCTGGAAAAGTAAAAAATTCCAAACAATATCCCAATTGACAACTTTAGTTCTCATCATTCTTTTTCCATTCGCTTGGATTGTCCCTCCAACGACGTATGCACAAAACCTTCCGGAACACCTTAATCTTCCCAACCCAGGGACATTACTTCCTCCGACCGCAGCTTTTCAGCCTATGATGATCAGGGCCGTCACCATTGATCCCTCTGATCCCTTAAAATTCAACTTTATTCTTGATCGGGGAAATTCCAAATTACCCACTGAAGCGATTCAAGAAGAATCCATGCGTTTAATCAAATATTTCCTGGCGACCTTAACGGTTCCGGAAGAGGATCTTTGGGTGAATCTTTCTCCGTATGAAAAGGATCGGATCATCCCGAATATATTCGGCTTCACCGAAATGGGGCGGGATCTCCTGGCGCAGGATTATCTTTTAAAACAGCTAACCGCTTCCATCAATTATCCCGAAACCGGTTTGGGTAAAAAATTCTGGGACACGGTTTATCAAAAGGCGCAAGAGCTTTATGGAACGACCGAGATTCCACTGAATACTTTTAATAAGGTCTGGATTGTTCCGGACAAAGCCATCGTGTATGAAAAAAACAATACCGCGTTTGTCGCTGGGAGTCATTTAAAGGTGATGCTCGAAGAAGATTATCTGGCGTTGAAGAATAATATGAGCAACGCGGACATTGGATTGGATCAGGTCAACGAAGAGGACGCGAAAAATCGAAGCGGTTTTTCTTCCACAATCGTTAAGGACATTTTAATTCCTGCCATTGAAAAAGAGGTGAACCAAGGTAAGAGCTTTACGACCTTGCGGCAAATTTACAATTCAATGATTTTGGCCACCTGGTACAAACAAAATCTCAAAGAAAGTTTATTGGGGCAGGTTTATGTGAATCAAAATAAGGTCAAGGGGATCGCTCTCGAAGATAAAAAGGCTAAAGAAAAAATTTATCAGCAATATCTCGAAGCGTTTAAAAAAGGTGTTTACAATTATATTAAGGAAGATATTGATCTCGATACGCGTAAACCGATTTTACGGAAATATTTTTCAGGTGGTATTGCCGGCCCAGAACTCGCAGAAAAGTTAAAAAAAACGCAGGATTTTTCCAGTTTACCCGACGAAGAGCAACACCGCTTACGAGCCTTTGAGGCCGCTCAGACCAATGGGGATCCCGATGATGATGCCTTCAGTGAAGAAGTGGCTTTAGTCGAGAACGCCGGAGCTGAGGATATCAAAGTCATTCCATCTTCGAGTGAAATTGTATCAGGGTTCGGGGATACGGCCATGCTTGCGCCGAGCCATGAAACAGATTTTTCGAAAATGACATTGCAGGGGATCAATGGCCGCGCCTATGAAGGTAAGGTTATCGCCATTCGAGTCGATCATAATGTTCCGATGCGCAATGGACAGATCATCGATGATAACCGCATTGTGCAATCGTTGCCTACGATTGAAGCTGCGATTGAGCAAGGCGCCAAGGTTGTGATTATTTCGCATTTGGAAAATCCTCAAGATGAAATCACAAGACTAACCAAAAAATATCAAGACGAGAACGGTCTTTCGCCAACAGCGGCCCAGCAGCGTGCCACCCAAGAGGTCGAATCCAAATTAAGCCTCTTTCCGATCGCGCAACGCCTGCAGGAATTATTACAGAATCGCAAAATTTATTTTAATCCCGCTTATCGAACGACCGCCGACGCCCAATCTTTTATTTTATCCACGATGAAAAACGGGGAAGTCCTTGTTTTAGAAAATGTCCGTTTTAATAGGGAAGAAGACCTCGTGACCCGCGCAGAGGCCGCGCTATCCCGGGCAACAGACACCAACCGGACTCAGCGCCAACAGGAATTGAGCAAAGCTCAACGTTTGGACCAGGCCTTTGCCGACCGGTTATTTCAGGGGGTGGATTTGTATGTGTTGGATGGTTTTGGCGTTTCTCACCGTGGACATGTGTCTGTCAAGGGGGCACCGGCAAAAATCAACCGGGTCGCCGGAATTTTGTTGGAAAAAGAATTAGTCGCGCTTGATCGGGTGCGCAATGATTTAAATGTCGCGGTCATGGGCGGCAGCAAGGTCTCCGATAAGATCAAGGTTATCGATGCATTGTTAAGTGGTTCCCCTAATCTTAAACTTTTAATCGGCGGGGCGATGGCCAATGCATTTTTAGTGGCCGAGGGTTTTGATGTTGGGGCCGCGATTGGCGCTGAGGCGCGCGAAGTCGCATTGGCCCGCGATCTGATCAGTCGTTATGGTGAAGAAAGAATTATCACGCCTAAGGATGTCGTGATCGCCGCTAGCTTTGAGGAAAGCGCTAAACACAAAGAGATAACTTTGGGGGAAGAAGAAATTCCGGAAGGTTGGCAAATCGTTGATATTGGACACCAGACAATCGCCCGTTACCGTGACATTATTAAAGGCAATGTTTTTATGAATGGTAATATGGGCGCTTCCGATAAGTTAAGTTTTGCCCAAGCCGGAACAAGAGAAATCCTGCAGGCGGTTGCTGATGAAGAAGGAACAATCGGTGGAGGAAATACCGTGGAGGCCATGGGGCAATTTGGCATTACCGGATTTGGACATATTTCAACCGGGGGTGGGGCTTCCCTCGAATATCTCGAAGGCAAAACGCTTCCGGGTGTCGCGGCGCTTTCCGTCACCCCGCAGGCGTTAATCAAGGAATTAAGCGATCAGTTTGATCAACGTCTGCGCAACGGGGACACGGACGTGGTGCAAGCCATTGTGGATTTTAATCAAAATATTCCTCGTGGCGATCAACAACATCAGGTTCTCTATGAATGGCTGCAGCGCCATCCGTCTTCATTGGCCGCCGACGCGATTGCCAAGGTCGGTCTTAACTGGCCCAATATGCTCTCCAAGTTATTGGATATTGCTACGGGAAGAAGTCAAGACGGCAATCCACGCGCTGCGGCCCGTCAAATCAAGGAGATGATGGCGGAAGGAAATTTAGCCGGTATAGGAATCAGTACAAATTTACAAAGCGAAGCGAAACAAGCGTGGGATAGCCATCCGGAAATTCATGCGCTCGTTGAAAAGCTTCCACGCCTTCCATTTCCGCAAGTCCAAACCGGCGTCAAACCTGGTGTGTTGCTGATTCTGCGGCACGGGCAAACCAATTGGAGTGAACCCGATGAAGGTGAACCAGCCCCGGGGGAAGAACGTCCGTTTAACAAATGGTCGGGATGGCTTCAGGCTGAAATCACTACGAGAGGCCGAAATGATGCCAGGCACGCGGGAGTCGCCCTGCAAGGAATTCCGTTTAATGTGGCCATGACTTCCGATTTATTACGTGCCAGGCAAACCATGGATGAATTTCTCATCGGGTTGGGCGTGAATATTCCACGAGAATCCAGTGCGGCGATCAATGAAAAATCGTATGGTTTTATGGGCGGATGGCGACGTACCGATGTTCAAACAATGGTCGGCAGAACGCTCTATGAATATTGGCGCCGGGCAACGAACGGACGCGCGCCGGGTGCGGAAAGTCTCGATGATGTCATAGAACGAGGTAATCCTTACCTGGTTGAATCAATCCTGGCCAGAATAGCGCGGGGAGAAAATGTGGTCATTTCTTTGCATAACAATAGCGGACGTGCGATCTTGGCCTCCTTGAGAGAACACACCAATGGCAAACCGATGACCGATCAGGAATTATTGCGACTTGAGCTGCCGTTAGGGAGGCCAATCGCGGTTACGTTTGATGAAAATTTAAATCATAAAGAATACTGGAGCAATCAAACCAGCCTTGAGGAAGTTCGGAATGTTCTGGTGAACGCCACCACCGATCGGGCGCTTTTGACGGAGATCAATAATGAAGTGGATCTGATGGTTCAAGATCACGCCGTAACGATCCGCCAGCAGATGATTCATTTATATGGCAAGACCAAGGCCGAGGCCGACGCGATGACCAACAATAAATTCGCCAAGCTTGGCTTTGAAGGAGAACATAATCGATTGGGCTGGGGATTGACGCATCTCAATGAGATTTTACAACCCGAAAACCGTGCAATGCTCGAGCAGGTGAAACGCGACGCACAAATGATCCGCAGCCAATTCAAGTATGTCATCTTTAGCGGGATGGGCGGTTCGGGTTTGAGTGTTGAGACCGTTAAATCAACCTTCGGTGAACCGGATGGTTTGACGTTATTTAGTTTACGCACAACTGATCCAGCGGTTATTGATGAAATGCTCAATAAGATCGCTCAAAAGGAAGGCGGCGATCTGCGAGCAGCCTTAGAGAAGACGTTCATTGTCGTGATTAGTAAGTCGGGAACAACACAAGAGACCAGATCCCATAAAGAATATTTTGAGGAACTAACCAGCCAAATGGCGATTGCTCCCAAGGAAGATCATTTTATGCTCGTGACCGATCTTAATCAAGGTTCTCCCATGGAAACAGAAGCTAGGCAAAAGGGTTATTTGTTAAGAAGCATTCAATTAAATCAAAAGGCAGACATCGGCGGACGGTTTACCTCACCGACAACTAATGTGTTTCTTCTGCCGCTGGCTTTGGTCACCCCCAATTTGGTTGAACCGATTTTGGAACGCGCCAGAGCAATGAATGACGTTCCGGCCGATCAGGATGTCTTTACTCGTTTGGGGCTCTATCTCTATCAACTGGCCACCAAGTATGGTCGCGATAAAGTGACGTTTCTTGTTCCAGCGGAGTTACGCGATTTACCCATGTGGTCGGAACAGTTGTTTGAAGAGTCTTTAGGGAAAGGCGGTAAAGGTGTTACCATTTTTTATGGTGAACGTCTCAACGCCAATAATCTTAAAGGAATCGATGAGAGCGACCGTGTTTTTATCCGTTTGAATTTAGGTGATCAAGAAACGCAAAAAGAATTAGTCGATACCCTCAAGGATAAAAAACTCCCAGTTTTTGATATCAATCTATCCGGGATCAATGACTTGGGGGGTGTGATGTTGGGTTTCCAACGCACCGTCGCCACGATTGCCTATCTCTGGGACATCGTTTTTGTCGATCAACCGGGAGTGAATAAATATAAAGACGAAACAAACGCGGTCATGGCCACCCTGGAGCCCGGCGCAACTGTTCAAGTCCCGGCCACCTGGCAGTCCGCCGGATACGGCCAGAAATTAAAAGTCTATTATTCTCCCTTGATTGAAGCCGGGATCACAACGGAGACAGAAATCGAAAATGAGGTCCAGTTTTTAGGCGGGACGATGGACAATGGCGCGGCGGTCTATGCCGCCTTGTTGTCCCTCGCACAGCGCAAAGGCCTGCTGAATGCGGCGAACGGAAAACCAGGGACGTTTGAAGTCGCTGAATTAGCTTCCTACGGCCACATGACATCAAATTTCCGAAAAATTATGGAAGATGCCCGGGCAGCGATCTTTACCGATCTTTTGGGTGTGGCTTCCAAATTGGCGGAAGGTCCGGATAAAAATCATTCATTTCAGCAGAACATCGCAGATGGAAAGGATATGTTCTTCTCGACTTACACAATGCCACTGGTAACGCGACAACCTGAGGCATTAGCCTACAGCGATAATCCGTTACGCGCCCAAGCGATCGGCACCGTTCAATCCTTAATGAAGGCTGGCCGCAAAGCGGTTTTCATCACCTTAAATAGTACAATTGCCGACGCGGAAGGAGAGATGGAACAATTTTTTAAAGACGTCCAGTATTTTCTTCAGCAGACTGCGGCGGATCGCGGGTTAAGATTACTCGTGAACAAAGTGGGACGAAACGAAGCACCGCTCTCGCCGGCTGAATTTGAAATGTTAAAAACATTGACCCTCTCGGATAAAATCCAGCGGGAGGTCTTTGGTGTGACCGAAACAAATGTTGAATTCGAATTACGCGAGCGAATCGATTTATTTCAGAAAACTTTACCAGGTTTCGAGACGTTGATGAAAGAGGAAAAGATCAACGATATGGGCCCGGATATTTTTTGGAGAATTTATATTCCGCTTTCACGGTGGATGTATCAGCAGAAAATGAAAAAGCGTCCTAATGAAGCGTATGTCGCGGGGTTCTATGGAAGTTTGGGAATTGGAAAAACGACCCGGACCAAAATTCTCAATCTGGTTTTAACCGAACTCCTCAAAGACCGCGGTGAGCAGGTGGTCGTCTGGTCGATTGATGACCTTTATAAAACAAAAGCGGAACGTGAACTACTTAAACCTAAAGGATACACGCGTCGAGGACTTCCCGGCACGCATGATGTTCAATTAGGGGTTAAAATTTTACGTGAACTGCGCAGTAGCACTGAAACATCGGTTGTCGAAATTCCAATGTTCGCGAAAAGAGAAGACGATCGGGTGGGATTTAGAACCGTGCAAGGTAAAGTTGGCATTGTTATCTTTGAAGGTTGGATGGTTGGAGCCAATACCGATTTCAATCCAGAGTTGGTTGAGCCAGGCTTTAAACAAACCGTCGCCTATGCTTTAAAAGAGTATGCCGATTTAAATGCCGAATTAGATGATTTGATTGTCCGAAAATTACTGGATATTGATTCCATCAAAGTGATGTATCGTAATCAAGTTGAACGCGAACGGGCTAGCGTAGAACAAAGCGGCCTCCAGTGGAATGGTCTTCAAGATGACGAAATTGAACCGTTTGTCGAATCTTTTTATGAAGGACCATGGGATTTTGTGAATACTTCGCCGGAGCCGAATTTCAAGGATATTAGTATTGAGGTAACGACCGATAAAGAACGTCGCATTCTCGAGATGCGATTGGGTGGCCGAGTTACAGAGACGCCGGATAAAGCGTTGTTAAAGACGAGCACTCTTGACACTACCGTATTAGATGCTCGAGCTGTTAGTACCGAGGTTGAACAACCGAAACGGGTTGGTGGTATCAATTTAGACCCGAAACTTTTGGATTTACAAATCAAGCGAGACGGAAACGGAATTCCGCTTCCCATGAATGCCCAACCAATCCGTAATATGAAAATCGATGGATTTTTTCCGGTCATCATCAACATCACACCGGTTCAAAATCTTCCATTCCTTTTAGGGATTAATAAAGAATCAAAGGATGTTCCAACGGATTTAGGATTCGACCAAAAGAAAGATCCTTTGATCGATCGGCGGGAGTATGCGCAAAAGGCGTCAGCGATTTGATATTCCTTAAATTAAAATTCAAATCTTTTTTAATTGTTCATTAACAATTTTACCTTGATGTGTGACGAGACAGCCTTTCATAAGTTCATCGTCACAATTGAGCTTAAAAATTTTTTCGTTTTTGTCCCAATACTCGGCAATAAAATTATAAAGATTATTGGAATACATCTGACTGGCATGGGCCGCGACACGCCCCGGCAGGTTGCCTAATCCGATAATTCTGACGCCATTAATCATAACTTCGGTATTGGATTTAGATCCTTCGACGTTGCCACCACTTTCAACCGCCATATCCACGATAATACTTCCCGGCTTCATTTGAGCGACCATTTCTTGCGTTAAGACAATGGGGGCTTTGCGTCCAAACAGCTGAGCGGTTGTAATCACGACATCGGCTTGAGAACAAACCTTGGCCATGCCCTGACGTTGCTTTTCGAGTTGTTCCGGCGTTAATGTTTTGGCATAACCATCTTTGGTTTGGCCAGTTTCTCCTAAATCGATTTTGATAAATTTTGCCCCGAGGGATTGAACCTGTTCTTCAACGACCGGACGCGTATCAAACGCTTCTACGCGAGCGCCAAGCCGTTTAGCGGTGGCAATGGCTTGTAACCCGGCGACACCGGCTCCAATAATAAAAATACGCGCCGGCGTGATTGTTCCAGCAGGGGTCATCAACATCGGAAAAATTTTATTCAGCCGTTCCGCGGCCAAAATCACCGAAACATATCCGGCTAGGTTCGCTTGGGAACTAAGGGTGTCCATTTTTTGCGCGCGGGTGGTCCTGGGGATCATTTCCATGCTGATTGCGCTGATTTTATTCTTAGCCAATTCTTCCACTAATGCTTTTTCGTTGAATGGATCCAGGAAACTGACATGAATCGATCCTTTTTTGAACGAGGAAATTTCATCAAGAGGCGGTTTTCTCAGACGCAGGATCAAGTCCGCAGAACGGATGAGGTCAAATCTGTCCTTCTGGATTTGGGCCCCGGATTTTGCGTAATCGCTGTCGGTGAGACCGATGGTTTCCCCGAGCAAAGACTCAACGTTGACCTGCGCTCCAAGTTTAACAAGACGTTCGATCGCTTGAGGAAGAATGGGAACCCGTTTTTCTTCCGGGGATATTTCTTTGGGGATCGCGATCAGCATAATTTATACTTTCAAATGGATGATTTGAATATTTAATATTTTTCAGACGACAGAATTTTAGTAGAATTTCTTAAATGATTATGTTTAGAATAACAAAAGCCTTGATGAAGTCAAGCGTTATTGCCCTTTTCTCTAATTTTTAACACTCTTCGGAAAGAAATGATCAACTTTTGATCATAAAAAAGCAGCTTACTGAGAATATTAACGAGGTTTTGCTTGTGATGTAAAAATCCCTCATGTAGAATAACCATGGATAGATCATCAGTTGGGCCAATTCGATTCTGACCTGTGAAATCGTGGGTTAGCCAGACGATCGAGTGGAAACAATCTCTAAAGGAGGGACCAAAGAATGGCTACATTTTTTATGTTCGGTAAATACTCTTCAGACTCCATCAAGAAAATCAGCCCGGAAAGAACCCGGAAGGCGGTTAATACCATTCAAAAATTAGGCGGGAGGGTCAAATCAGTTTATGCCCTGTTAGGGGCGAATGATCTGGTGTTTATTGTCAGTCTCCCTGGACCCGCACAAGCCAGTATGGTGTCGATTGCGTTAAGTAAAATGACTGATATTTCTTTTACGACCTCCCCGGCGATCCCGATCGAGGAATTTGATAAGTTGTTTGCTCAGGTTCGATGACCTTTACAATCGGAAACGATGTATTGATGGGAGATTGATCCGGATGCTGCACCGGAACGTGTGGCTTTTTGTAGAGGACGATGGCTTGTTTTAAATCCATATCCAAGGAAAAAAGAAGGTACGATTTCTCTTGAGCGAGCACATAATTAATAATCGTGTTGAGAGAAGTCGCGTGAGTTTTGATTAAGTTTGTATTATCAAAAATTTGATAGTATTGATTGATTTTAAAGACACAAAAGGCATGGGCTCGTTTGGTATTGACCGACGCCAACACCTCAGCCGAATATCCCAAGGCCGTCAGAATCGCCTGATTTAAAAAGGCCAGATCCTCACAATCCCCGAAACGGTTGTGTAACGTTTCCAGCGGAGTCGACCAATCATCTTCTCCCTGGTCCGCTTTATAGACAACATTCTTCGATAACCATTCCCGATATTCCTGCAGGGAGCGGATATTTTCTTTCCGTAGAAAATCGCTGATCTTTTCTTTTAAATGCTCATCGGTTTGATAACGTTCAAACGGGTTGTCCAGACTAAAGGCATTTCCCGTCCCGAAAGTCAAGCTGATCAAAAGAAGGAGGCTTGCAATTTTTTTTGTCCGGTATTGCGTTGTAACTATGATGTGTCCTGTGTGTTCTGATCGGTGTCGTAAAAAAAAGAATGATTCCAATGGAACTAAGAACACCCACGGACAGATCGAGTCTGTTGTCAATATTTCTTTAAAATCATTAATCTTAAAAGCGATTAAGAATCAAAGATCAAAGTGACAATGGACTGAAAGTAAAACGAAGAACGACTCTGGCAGGAAATAAAAACGCTGCCAAAAACAAGGCAATTTCGGCAGCCAGGAATACTTCACCTGAGGCTTTGCTCCCCTAAATTAATTAGATTAGGTTCACCTTTTCGATTGCGGCAATGAGTAAAGTATACTCGATAATCGGCATTCGGCAAGTTTGGTGATCGTTTCGTTTGATCGCGCACAAAGACGGGAACATGAGGAGTTTTTATTTCCCACGCGGATCAAATCCGTATGAGAAATATGATTCTTGGAAGAAGATTAAGTTGAATTTATTCGATGACGCAGTCGGTGGGTGAAACGGTTTTCATCAAATCCATGGTGACCGGATTTTCTTTTAAGTAGACAATCAGTTTATCTGTCCCGATGCGACGATGATATTCCCCTAATCCTTCGTTGCCTTTTTTATTGGCTTGATAAAATTTAAACAGAACATCGATGACTTTCGCTACCTGTTCACGGGGAATGGAGCGCAGATACATGGATTGTCCATCGCTTGAAAGAAGTGGACCACCCTGAAAGCGCCCGTCTTGCGAACCGCCCAGGCGCAATTGATAGCGGTTAAGGCCCGAGCCAACGAGGCCGATCGTTTTCGTCGAAGGCCGAAAGCATTGGCGTTCGCAGCCCGTAATCCCGATTGATTCCGCCAATTCACCCCAGCCCATGGCCTCCAGCTCATCCATTAAGAGCGGCTCGAATTTTTCTGAATCCGTGTAGGTCAAACGGCAAGTATCTCGACCCACACAAGCCCCGGACAAAAGTCTTAACTTCGAAAATGGTTTTCCACTACGTTTCCCATATCCTAATCGTTGAAGATCGGTTTCAAAATCCTTTTTGGCATCCAACGGAATATTTGTGAACAAAATATCCTGATTGGGAGTGATTAAAAATTCAATCGGATATTTATTCATTAATTCGCGGACCATGGTCTTCAGTTTACCGTTTTGACTGTAATCTGAGATCCGTCCATTCTCAACGAACATCCCGAAAGTCCAAAGCCCGTTAGAGGGCTGCTTGAACCAGCCGTGATGAAGATGGCGCGCCCCGTAATCATAGTGTTCATCCGGAAGCTCCAGAGGAAAACCTAATCTGGCGCTGACCTGATCACGGTACCACGGAATACCCATTTTTTTGACGAGATATTTGATCCTAGCCCAATGACGGTTCTCGCGATCGCCCCATTCCTGATGGACCTGGACAACAGCGTGCAGAATACTCATCAATTGGTCTTTGCTGCAACGGCACAAAGGAAGACCGAGTGCCGCCATGGAAGGTTTGCCATTGCGTTCACCTTGACCGCCGCCGACATAGACTTGAAATTTTGTGACCTGATTGCCTTCGATGACAGGTGCGACCGAAAGATCGTTAGTGCGCAGCTCAACGCAATTATCGGCAATCAATTTTCCGGTCATTGGATCTTTATGAACAGCCGAGAAGGCGATTTTAAATTTCCGGTTTAATAAATTTTTACCGTACGCAAAGCTTTGCTCCGGCTTCCGGATGAATTTGGGATCAATGGAAAATATTTCGATAAACGGTTCCATCGGAAGTTGAAAATATTTGCCGGTTTTATGCGACCATTCATGGGCATTGAAGACATCGGAATACATAGAAAAAGGGCAGCCCATGACGTTGCGAGTGTTGTCGCCGCATCCGTTTAAACTGTTTAATCCCGATTCGGCCACCGTTTTCACAATCTCGATGACATGCTCTTTCTTGATCCAATGGAATTGGATATTTTGTCGATTTGTTAAACGGATGGAGGGATGACCATCCGAATCGCGGGTGTATTTTTCGGACAATTCATCAAAAATTTTCCATTGCTTACGGTTAATCGGCCCACCGCCAGTCACACTGATGCGGATCATGTAAATCCACTCTTTTTCATCGCCGGTTTTGGCACGGTTGTATTCAAGATAAATTCCGTGCGATTTGGCCAATTGTTCAGACTCCCAGATGAGATCCCGTGTGTTGGTGTCCAAAAGATTGGCTCGTAACTGGCCGCGCATTCCGTTGGAAGCCAATTTATTGAGTTCTTCCTTGCAGAGCTTGTCTTCAGGAGTGCAAAAATTTGGGGTAAAGTCTTTTTTCATCTGATCCTTGCAAAGTTAAACTAAATAAGATTAAAAGGTAATACACTATAATACTCTGGTCGATAAAAAGTCAATATTTATTTAACTGATATTTTACGATTTGCAAAAGCGAAACAAAATAAACTTGAGATTTTGTTCATCTCATACTAGACTAACGTCATGCGACCAAATAATCGACTCGAAACAGACCACCCTGCCCGTTTCTGGAAACAAGACAACGAACGAATCCTATGCCTGCTGTGTCCGCGCCGTTGTTCCCTGGCTGAAGGGCAGAGAGGTTTTTGTTTTGTTCGGCAAAACATAGATGGAAAAATGGCGCTGACAACCTATGGCCGCAGCAGCGGTTTCTGCATCGATCCCATTGAAAAAAAACCATTGCATCATTTCTTCCCGGGAACAAGCATCCTTTCCTTCGGGACCGCCGGCTGTAATCTCGGCTGTAAATTTTGTCAGAATTGGGACATCAGCAAGTCCAAAGAATTTGACCGCCTCACCGAAGAAGCCTCTCCCAAACAGATTGCCCGGCGCGCCCAAGAGTTGAACTGTAAAAGTGTCGCCTTTACCTATAATGATCCGGTGATCTTTGCCGAATACGCGATCGATGTGGCGTATGCCTGCCGGGAGTTGGGCATTCATCCCGTGGCCAAGACCGCCGGCTATATCACCGATTTAGCCCGGCCAGAATTTTTTGAATGCATGGACGCGGCCAATGTTGATTTAAAATCCTTTAACACGGAATTTTATAAAAAAGTGACACTCGCAACGCTACAGCCGGTTTTAGACACGTTGCTTTATCTGAAAGAGCACACGAGTATCTGGTTTGAGATTACGAATCTCGTTATTCCCAACGAAAACGACAGCGATGAAGAATTTCACGCGATGACGGAATGGATTAAAAAGTATTTGGGATCCGATATCCCGATTCATTTCACCGCCTTTCATCCTGATTTTAAAATGCTCGATCATCCCCGGACACCAGTCGAAACGCTGCGCAGGGCACGGGCAATCGCGTTAAAGAAAGGGTTACGATATGTCTACACCGGCAACATCCATGACCGGCAAGGAGATAGCACGTATTGCCACCAGTGCGGCAAGATGTTAATTGAACGCGATTGGTATCAATTAGGGGAATATCATTTAAAAAATAAAAATCAATGCGCCTTTTGCGGTACGGTTTGTCCGGGACTTTTCGATGAGAAGCCGGGCAACTGGGGACCCAAACGGCAACCCGTGTCAATGCATGTCAACTAAACCATCCCAAGACTCCAGATGGGACGAACAATTTCAAAAATGTCTTTGCTCAGCGAAAAATTAGATTTCAAAGAGATCCGTATTCCCAAGGACGAGATTATTCAAGAGTTAAAAAATTTCTTGGATGAATCTCCGGAGCAAATTCCGATTAATGATCTCGAATCGGTTTGCCTGGCGATTATACGCAAAAATATCCTTAAGCGATTTAACAGCCAACCTCAAACAGTTCAAAAATTTCAGGCCTGGATCACTTCTTACAAAGAAAAACGTAAACGATAAGTCCTGATCGTTTCTGGAGAAAAAAACATGTTTCATCCCGACCATTGTGTTTTGCTGGTGATTGATATTCAAGGTAAATTGGCTTCGGTGATGCACGAAAAAGAACAATTGTTCAAAAATGCCGCCATCATGATCGAAGCCGCGCATATCCTGGGGATCCCAATTCTCTGGACGGAACAGGTTCCGGCGAAGGTGGGAGAAACGGTTTCGGAAATTGTGCGATTTTTGCCGAACATTCAACCGATTGAAAAAGAAAGTTTCAGCTGTTATCCTAATAAACGATTTCGAGAAGCCTTATCCGCCTTAAACCGCAAACAAATTTTGGTCACCGGTATAGAAACGCATGTGTGCGTGTATCAGACCGTCGCTGATTTGTTAGATGATGAATATGAGGTCCAGATCATTGGTGATGCGGTTTCCTCCCGCGCCAAAGAAAATAAAGGTATCGGCTTGACCCGGATGCAGGTTTTGGGCGCCAATATCACGAGCACCGAGATGATTCTTTGCGAATTAATTAAAACCAGCGAGCATAAAAATTTTAAAAGCATTCTTAATTTAATCAAATGAGTCTTCGAAAGGAGAAATCATGTCGCAGCTTGATCCCCCAAATGCCAACGCGGAAGTGAGCGCGTTATTAGAAGAAAATCGGATTTTTCATTGCTCCAATGAATTTAAATCCCATGCGGTCGTCAAAAACGCCGATATCTATCAATCCGCGCGGGAGAACCGGGAAAATTTTTGGGCCGAATGCGCGAATAAACTGGAGTGGTTTCAGAAATGGAACAAAGTTTTAGAATGGAAACCGCCGTATGCCAAATGGTTTATCGGTGGAAAACTGAACGCCAGTTACAATTGTCTCGACCGTCACATCAAAGCACCCCTGCGAAATAAAGCCGCGTTGATTTGGGAAGGGGAACCCGGTGATCAGCGGACGTTAACGTATTGGGACCTTTACCGCGAAGTCAATAAATTGGCCAATGCCATCAAATCGCTGGGGGTGAAAAAAGGCGATCGCGTGGCGATTTATATGCCGATGATTCCCGAGGCGGTTATTGCGATGCTGGCCTGCGCGCGGATCGGCGCGATTCATACGGTCGTCTTTGGCGGATTCTCGGCGGAAGCATTAAAAGACCGGATTCTCGATGCCCAGGCCAATCTATTGATCACCGCGGACGGAGGATATCGCCGTGGCAATGTGATTGCGTTAAAAAATACCGCCAACAATGCCCTGAAGGATTGCCCTTGTATTAAAAACGTTATTGTCGTCAAGCGGACCAATACCAACGTCGATTTTCAACCCGGGCGCGATCATTGGTATCACGAAATCACCAAATCTGTCGCTGATTATTGCGAACCGGAACCGATGGATTCTGAAGATATTCTTTACATCCTTTATACATCCGGGACAACCGGAAAGCCGAAAGGGGTCATTCACACGACCGGCGGCTACATGACCGCCGTGACCTTGACAACGCATTGGGTTTTTGATTTGAAACCGGAAGATGTTTTTTGGTGCACAGCGGATGTGGGGTGGGTGACCGGGCATAGTTACATCGTTTACGGACCGTTATCCAACGGTGCAACTCAAGTGATTTATGAAGGATCTCCGGACTGGCCGGAACGAAACCGTTTTTGGAAAATCATCGCAAAATACGGTGTCAGCATTTTTTATACCGCTCCAACGGCAATTCGTGCGTTCATGAAATGGGGAACGGACTGGCCGGAGGGTTGTGATCTTTCGAGTTTACGGTTATTGGGCAGTGTCGGCGAACCGATCAATCCCGAGGCCTGGATTTGGTATCACAAATATATCGGACGCGAAAAGTGTCCGGTGGTTGATACCTGGTGGCAGACCGAAACCGGTAGCATTCTCATCGCACCTCTTCCAGCGCTGATCGGACAGAAACCCGGCTCAGCAACGAAACCTTTACCAGGGATAGAGGCCAAGATCCTCACTGAAAACGGAACGGAAATCAAAGAAGGCGGAGGTTATCTCGCGTTGACGAGCCCCTGGCCCTCGATGCTGCGCGGGATCTACGGCGATGCGCAACGGTTCGAAGAGACCTATTGGAACAAATGGCCCAACGGAATTTATTTTACCGGAGACGGTGCCAAGTTGGACGCCGATGGTTATTTCTGGTTATTGGGACGGGTCGATGATGTCATTAATGTGGCCGGTCACCGGATCGGGACCATGGAAATCGAAAGCGCTCTGGTCGATCATCCTGCGGTCGCCGAAGCCGCGGTCGTGGGTATTGCGGATGAAATCAAGGGCCAGGCCATTGCCGCGTTTGTGACGTTGAAAGAAGGAAACACCTCCGACAAGAAAATGGAAGATACCCTGAAACAACATGTCGTTGAAAAAATCGGCTCGATCGCCCGACCGAGTAAAATTTTATTTACCGCGGATCTTCCCAAAACCCGCAGCGGAAAAATCATGCGGCGTTTGTTGCGTGACGTGGGCGAAGGGCGGGCACTCGGGGACGTCACGACTCTCGCTGATTCAAGTGTGGTGGAGACGTTGAAGAAGAAATATGAAAAGGAAACATGATCTCTCTTTTATTCTTTCCTTTTTTTCTGTGGATAAGAAAATGAGAACCCATAATATAAAGGAGATCAGCACCAATAAATGGAGGTTAATTCTATGGAGGAAAAGAAGAAAAACATACCCCTGATAGTTGCGCTATCAATCCCTGTGTTAATGATTGCGCTTATTGCCGTGAGTATTTACTTGCCCGCTATGTTAATAAAACCAAAATTTAATTTTGTTTACAGTGTAGGCGGGGATTATTGTTACCAAAACCGATATTCAGTCAAAAGCGGTAAAATTATAGAAAATGAAATAAAGAAACCCGAAGAGAATAATTCGTGTCGTAATTATCGTGAAGCCCGATTATTCTATTACGATGTTGAACGCAATACTTCACGAGAAATAACATTAGATGAAGCAACAAAACTCACTGTTGATGATTCTCTTAAATCTCCGGATGGATTTGAGATTGTTTCTGGTAGTTATAGTTTTGACATCTTTTTCTTTAGTGGTTCATCCTATTACGATAAATATTTGAAAAAGGGAGCGTACAATCGAAAATTAAACATAACCGGCCCGACATCTTACTATGATTTTAGATTTATTGGTTGGTTGAGAGGAAAAAATCATGGATAAAGAACTCATTCTTAGAAATATAGCGACTTTGATTCAGGAAGGACAATTGACAAAAAATGAATTATTGGAGGTATACGAAAGATCAGTTCGGACAGATAAAGAAGAGACCTTAAGCAAACAATCCCGCATCTCTAATATCCTTTACTACATTGGAGGCGCCATCGTATTTTTAGGGATTTGTATTTTTGTCGGTACAAATTGGTCAAATTTAAATGATGGGACGAAAATTTTGGCCACGTTAGGTTCATCAATCATGATGTATTTTGCGGCTATTCTCTTGTCAAGATATAACTATTTAGAGAAAATCTGCGACGCGTTTTATTTTATCTCCGGATTGATTGCCCCATTGGGAATATTTGTCACGATGCATATTGCCGGCATGAATACCGATTCGGCAGGCAGTCATAGTGTTGTTGCCGGTATTCTTTTGATTGTAAATCTTCTTTCATATTATATTGATCGTCGTAATGTCTTTTTTATTTTTAACGTTATTTTTGGGACGTGGTTATTTTTTAGCTTAACGACATTTTTAATTGGAGGCCGCCCATTTACCAATTGGGATTTTATTAAATATCGATGGTTGGCGGCTGGTTTGACACATATGATTTTAGGATATTCTTTGGTCAATACCAATAGGAAGGCGTTAACTCCTTATCTCTATGGTTTTGGAGTAGTTGAATTTTTAACTGCGGCACTTTGTTTGGGAGGATGGTCTCCAAATCAAAATGTATTCTGGGAGCTTCTCTTCCCCGGGGTAAGCTTTGGCGTTTTATTTTTAAGTGTTTATTTAAAGACTCGATCGTTTCTTATTTTTGGCACTCTGTATTTAATGTTTTATATTTTGAAAATCACTTATGAATATTTTACTTCCGGTTTTGGCTGGGCATTATCGCTTATTATTGTCGGGTTTGCTCTTATTGGAATAGGATACTTTGCGTTTTATTTAAACAAAAAGTATATCAGTCAATGAGTTTCATTTAAGATTACGAGGAAGGAACAGAAAGAGTTCAAAAACTTGAGGTCACAAATTGTGACCTCAAGGTGGAGTGGTTGTCGGTATTTGCCGTATGCTTTCAGTGAACAAGGAGTCGCAATGCTTTCCAGCGTCTTAAATCGCAAACGGGCGATTCAAGTCAATATCATTATCATGCACGCGTTTGTGAAACTTCAAAAAATTTTATCGACGAACAAAAATCTGGCGTATAAATTGAATGCACTGGAAAGAAAGGTCGAAAAACACGATGTCGAGATCCATTCGATTTTTGAAGCGATTCGTCGTTTGATGATCGAACCGAAAAAACCAAAAAGCAAAATCGGATTCCATGTTGGTTGATATCCAAGCCCAAGAATGCGCTCAACTGATTCAAGAGGCCCGTTCCATTGCCGCTTTGACCGGCGCAGGGATTTCAACGAACGCCGGTATTCCCGACTTCCGGGGACCGAAGGGCCTTTACGTCACCAAACGTTACGACCCGGACAAAGTTTTTGATATCGATTATTTTCAGGTCGATCCTAAACCGTTTTTTGATTTTGCCAGGGATTTTATTTCCTTTGAAAATCAACTTGCGCCGACCATCGCCCATGATTTCCTGGCGAAACTCGAGGCCGGAGGGAAACTCAGCGGGGTGATCACCCAGAATATCGATTCGCTTCATCAACGTGCGGGATCAAAGAAGGTCTTTGAAATGCATGGAAGCTTTTTGAAAAATTTCTGTTTTCGCTGCCGGAAAGAATTTTTCTACGATGAAATTAAAGCACGGTTGCAAAACGAACCGGTTCCGCACTGTTCCTGCGGAGGGGTCATTAAACCGGATGTGATTTTTTTCGGGGAAAACGTCAAGTATCTTGCCGAATCGTCCCGGCTCGCAGAAGAAGTTGATCTTTTTTTTGTAATCGGGACATCTTGTGTGGTTTATCCGGCGGCGATGCTTCCCACCATGGTCAAAGGAGATATTGTGATTGTCAACCATGACCCGATTCATTTGGAATCCAGCCAAGTCGCTTTGTCGATCCAGCATGATATTGATCGATTTTTTCAGATACTGGATGATGCAATGGGCAAGGGATAAAATTTTTAGTTATGGCTAAAGCACAAAACACTCGAAGACAAAAAGATATTGCACGGTCCATCCGGCAGCAACATAATTTACGTAAATACAAAATTAAATCGCAAGATTCGTTTAATTTTGGTTCCCAGGAAAATAATTCTTTTCCGTTTAAAATAAAGGACAGCCAAATACAGGAATAATTTCGTAAATTGCTCCGTTTTCCTTAAAAAGAGTATGGTATAATCCGGACATTTAAATAAATATCGAAGGACGATTACTTATGTGTTTTCCAAAATATTTCATGTCTTCCATCGGAAAAAAGCAGGTTGTGGCAACAACCGGTTTATTGCTGATTATTTTTTTAATTGGGCATCTAGCGGGAAATCTGTTCATTTATGCCGGACCGGAAACTTTTAATAATTATGCGAAGAAGCTCGCCGGCTTAAGACCTTTTCTTTACTTAATCGAAATACCGCTGGCAGCTGTTTTTCTGATTCATATTTACATAACTTTATTGCTGGTTTTAGAAAATTTTCGCGCGCGCGACAAACGGTATGCGGTTTCTCGGGCCGTTGGTCAGCGTTCGTTGGCCACACGTCTCATGCCGTACACTGGCACGATTGTTTTTCTTTTTGTGATTTGGCATTTGCTGGATTTCACTTTTTCCGATCATCATGGACCGAGGGCGATCATGCCGGATGGCCGGGACTTGGGATTGTATGGTGTCGTCTATAATTCCTTTACGAGTCCTTGGCACAGTTTTGGTTATATTGTGGCGATGATGGCGATCGGGTTTCATCTCGCGCATGGGATTCAAAGTTTCTTTCAGACATTCGGCGTCAATCATCCGGTTTATACGGTGATGATCCAGAATACCAGCAATGCGCTGGGGATTCTCATGGCGGTGGCGTATAGTTCAATTCCCGTTTATGTATTGTTTATGGAGTATTCTTTAAAATAAAATGCTAGATGCGAAAATCCCCCCGGGGATATTGAAAGAAAAGTGGAGCAAACATAAACTGCATCTCAAATTGGTCAACCCCACCAATAAGAGAAAATATACGGTCATTGTGGTGGGCACCGGTCTTGCGGGAGCGTCGGCGGCCGCTTCATTGGCTGAATTAGGCTATCGGGTGAAAGTATTTTGCCTGCAGGACAGCCCGCGACGCGCGCACAGCATCGCGGCCCAGGGAGGCATCAACGCTGCCAAAAATTATCCCAACGATGGCGACAGTGTTGATCGTTTATTCTACGATACGATTAAAGGGGGCGATTTTCGTTCCCGGGAAGCGAATGTTTATCGTCTGGCCGAAGTAAGCAATTCCATCATCGACCAATGTGTGGCCCAGGGGGTTCCTTTTGCGCGGGAGTATAGCGGCTATCTGGACAATCGTTCCTTTGGGGGGGCGCAGGTCTCGCGGACATTCTACGCGCGAGGACAAACCGGCCAGCAGTTGCTTTTGGGAGCGTACAGCGCATTGATGAAGGAAGTTGGCAAAAAAAGCATTGAACTTTATCCCCGACACGAAATGCTAGACTTGGTGGTCTCCAATGGAATCGTGCGAGGCATTGTTGTCCGGAATCTTGTGAACGGAAAAATTTTATCCTACAGCGCGGATGCCGTGATTCTTGCCACCGGTGGGTACGGGAATGTGTTTTATCTCTCGACCAACGCCAAGGCCTGCAATGTCACGGCGAGCTGGCGGGCGCATAAAAAAGGAGCCTTTTTTGCCAACCCTTGTTTTACCCAAATTCATCCCACCTGTATTCCGGTCCACGGCGATTACCAATCCAAATTAACCTTAATGAGTGAAAGTCTACGTAACGATGGTCGCGTTTGGGTTCCGAAAAATAAAGGAGACCAGCGGCTCCCATCACAGATCCCGGAAAACGAACGTGATTACTTCTTGGAACGGAAATATCCCAGCTTCGGCAATTTAGTCCCGCGGGATTTGGCTTCACGCAATGCCAAAGAACAATGCGATTTGGGAAAGGGCGTTGGATCGACGAGGTTGGCGGTTTATCTTGATTTTGCCGATGCCCGCAAACGGATCGGGGTTGAGGAGATCAAAGAAAAATATAGCAATTTATTCGATATGTATGAAAAAATCACTGGCGTGAATCCTTATGCGGAACCGATGATGATCTATCCGGCGGTCCATTACACGATGGGCGGATTGTGGGTCGATTACAATTTGATGAGTAATCTGCCTGGGTTGTTTGTCCTGGGGGAGGCGAATTTTTCCGATCACGGGGCCAATCGTTTGGGCGCCAGTGCCCTGATGCAGGGGTTGGCCGACGGGTATTTTGTCATTCCTTATACGATTGGAGATTATTTAGCGAAGATTTCTCCCCGAGGAGAAAAAATAGAGGAAACCGAATTCAAAAATTGTGAAACGCAATCCGCCGAGCGGATCAGAAAATTATTATCGATCAACGGTAAACGCACGGTTGATGATTTTCATCGGGAGCTGGGAAAATTACTCTGGGATCACTGCGGCATGGCCCGCAGTGAACGAGGTTTAAAAGAAGCCCTGTCCAAAATTCCGCAGATCCGCGAAGAGTTCTGGAAAAATGTGAACGTCACCGGAACGGGCGAAGAATTCAATCAGGCCCTCGAGCGCGCCGGACGCGTGGCGGATTTTCTGGAATTTGCCGAAACTCTGGTGACCGACGCGCACCATCGACGAGAATCCTGCGGCGGACATTTCCGGGAAGAATTTCAAACCCCGGAAGGCGAGGCGCTGCGCGACGATCAAAATTTTTCCTATGTGGCGGCGTGGGAGTATAAAGGATTGGGAGCGCCTGCGGTTTTACACAAAGAAAATTTGAAATTCGAAGAAGTTCAGTTGGCGCAGAGGAGTTATAAGTAAGGAATGGGATCAAAGGAAATAGATGATTCTTTCAATCTATCGTACATCAAAAATTGAGAAATACGATAAGGAGGAATGATATGCAAAAGAATCGTTACCCTATCACAACGCAGAAATTCAACGGCGAACGATTCAAAGATCACGGGCTTGATTTGGATGTTCTACCCGAATTGATCGCCTATAAGACTTTGCTGATCGAAACTGCTAAAGCGCTTTGGCGGGCAAAAAATCCTGGGCGTGAACGTCTTAAAAAGAATTTTGATGATATCTTCAAACTCAAATTTTACCGGCTTGAATCAGGAAGCGTGGCCGTTCCCATTGAGCGGGAGTACCAGGTGCAGGAAGATTTGTTTTCATCTAAGCGCCAGCCGGATGAATTGGATGAAGCCGTAGCGTTGGTCGACGAAGCAATGCGCGCGGCAGTTGAAGACCGATTGCTGCCTACAGGGTTTCCCAAAAATGTCATTCCGCTTTTTGATGATCTTGGGAAGACTCTGCGTGAGGATGAGAATCTTGAGTTCTCCCCCGCTCGCGGTGGAGCAAAGATTATTTACACGAGTGCTATTCGAGATCGCCTCCTCAAGCGATCCCCAAATGAATATTCCGATAAGATTAATATTCAAGGGGAGATTCGCTCTGCTTCAATCGATGGAAACCGTTTTACTATGCGCCAGGATGATGGGACAAAAAGTGAAGGACGTTTTCAGCCCGAACAGGAAGTTATCATTACCGATGCCTTACGGGAACACGATGCCTGCCGGGTGGAGATTCATGGAACTGGTTTATTTGGCGCTGACGGGATTTTGAAGCGTATCGATCCCGTGGATCAGCTTGTGGTGCATCGATTGGGCGAACAATTTTATGATCCAACGGCGCGTCCGATTTGGGATGTTGTAGAAGAATTGGGACAATCTATTCCGGCAGAAGAATGGGAGAAGTTACCCAAGGATGCCTCCATCAATTTGGACCGTTATCTTTATGGGAAGGGAGAGGCGCAGGGATGAAGCAGGTTTTTGCAGACACCGGCTATTGGATCGCGCGTATTAACCCAAAAGACCAATTGCATGAAAAGGCTAAGTCTGTCTCCATCGAGCGAACGCGATGGGTATGCAATAGATAAGTTTGAATTTGAGAGGATGGTTCTTTTTCCGGAAAGGTGGAAAGATAGGGAGCGTAGGAGATATCGATGATGCAGACTGGTAAGAAGGATTAGAAGTATGAAGGGTTGGAAGATAATAGGAGTTTTTTGTTTGCTAACGATCGGAATGACAGGTCTATCGTTGGCAGAAAAAAATGAAGTGAATTATAACGGCTGGCCAACGTTCACGCATCCGCGCTATTATTTTCAATTTCAATATCCACCAGATTATGAGGTCTCAGGCGTGAACCGCTTTGGATGTTGGATTATAAAAAAAGGCAAAGTTATTAATGTGGAGGAAGACATGAATGTACGTCCTGAAGGATTTTCATTGTGTGAACCCCCCAATGAATCAGAGTGTGGATTTGAACGTTACGCAGATCATCTGGCGGTACACGTTGTTTGCTCTGGGTTTGTGCCTAACAGTTCAAGTTGCGGTATCGTAAAAGACAAATCTGAGCTAAAGTTAAATTCAGGTCTGAGGGCATATAAGTATTCGCTTGAGTTTAATAATCAATCACTGCCTTCATTTTACGTTGTTAATACAACAAGAGGTGAAAGAGGCAGTCTT
>JAHFFY010000040.1 GCA_023247705.1 Candidatus Omnitrophota bacterium
AATACTGACCCAGTTAATGCCTAAATCGCTGAAGACATCTAAATCACTCCAATTGACACCTGTATCACTTAATAGATCAATATCCAGCCAGTTGATTCCGGCATCACTTAACACATCAATATCCAGCCAGTTGATTCCGGCATCGCTTAACGCATCCACGTCGAGCCAGTTGATCCCGGTATCGCTTAACATATCCAGATCCAGCCAGTTAATGCCACTATCACTCAAGATATCAATGTCCAACCAGTTGATTCCGCCGGTCGTTAAGGTCTGGATGTCATACCAGTTGAGCCCCGACAATGACATCACGGTCAGATCGGTCCAGTTGACCCCCACCCGGGAAAGTTCGGCCAGATTATCCCAATTGATCGATTCATCCCAATTGACGCCAGCCCCGCTCATGTAGGCCAGGTCATACCAATTGACTCCGGCGGTGGCCAGAAACTGCAGATCACTCCAGTTGATTCCCGTTTCGCTTAACAGATCGATATCCAGCCAGTTAATGCCGGTTTCCGTCAACGCATCGATGTCCATCCAATTAATCCCGGCGTTCGTTAATGAATTGACATCGGTCCAGTTAACGCCGCTGTCGCTCATCGCGTCCAGATCACTCCAATTGATTCCGGTTAAAGTCAACGAGTAAAGATCCTCCCAGTTGATCCCTTTATCGCTCATCACGGCAATATCGGTCCAATTGATGCCTCTTAAACTCATGACCTCGATATCGGTCCAATTGACAGGATCTAATTTATCCGTCACGGTCTTGATGCTCGAGCTCAGTGAAGATAAAACGCCGATATCAAGCCAATTGACCGTATCGGTCGCGCTTTTGATATCCGTGACATTCGTCCAGTTAATCGTATCCGTCGCGGCTTTAATGACCCCGATATCGGCCCAGTTAATGGTGGAGGTACTGTCGGCGATATCTTCGATGGTGGGTTTGGTCAAATCGAGAGCGGAATAATTCTCATAGGTCGTAGCGCTGTAAGTAATGGAAACATTGACAAAATACGAGTTGCGTTGTTCCGTTGAATTCGGAGCCCAAGTGCTGGTTGATTTGCACCAATTGTTGGTTGTATCCGGGCTGCCCATGGACAACGTCGTGACCGAGGAACCCGTGTTGTCATAAATGGTCGTGGTGTTACAGCTGTCGCCTCCGGCGAGCGCAGCCCGCTTGTGATCGGCCTCAATCCAGGTAAAAATCCGATACGCCCCATTACTGTTGTCCCACACCGCGACATAGGAAACGCCCGTACTAGGAAAGATATCAAACGATTCCGAAATTGCGGATGTTAATCCATTGGCATTGGCTTTGAGGATGTACATCTGACCGGCCCGCGTGACGCGGACGTCTGTAAACGTGGCCACCCCGTTGACCGCCGTCACCGTTGTTGTTCCATCTAATGTGGCCGCGCCGGGATTATTGGAAATCGAAAGGGTAATTTGAGTCGAATTATCGCTGGAAACCGTGTTACCGCTCGCGTCTTGAATGACGACGACCGGCTGGCGTTCCATTGGACGGGTATGATATTGTGCCGAAGGAGAAACGCTGAAGGAAAGTTTGGCGGCCGTTCCGTGATTTAAAGAACTGGCCGAAGGAGTGGAAGCACTCGCCGACCCGTCATAAGCCCCACCTTTGTAGATAAATTCCCCCAAAGTGGACTCATCCGAACCGGAATAACTCCCGCCTGTATATTGCGCGTAAGATAAAGAAGGTAAAACGACACAGAGAACCACACTTAACACATAATGGGCGATTCTCCTGCCGATCGAAACCTTCTTATCTGCAGTTTTCTTTTTTTGCATGCCAGGGATCAACTGGACTTTCAGTATTTTAGTTCAAAATCAGCTTTCAAGACCCTGTGATGAGAGTCGCTGACTTAGACCTAAACTGGTTTTTTAAACTTCAGAGCAAAAATTCTTCCTAAAAAAATTCACCACTCAAATGAGATGACAAAACAAATAAATCATTGCGTTCCCCATGGCTCCACGTCTCCCCTCCCCCAATTTTAGAAACGGGGATACCTGGGACTGGGAGACGAACAACCCTTTTCAAATCATTGACGATCACGGCGCGCTCCTTCCCAATCTCCCGCTGTGAAAAATACCTTGACCGGATTCATAACGCTGAAAAAAATTTTCGCTATCCGGATCTTTGGCTGCATAAGTCCTGTCGGATGTCTGATAGATATTCGTCGAGGCCGCGTTAAAATCACCCCCGCGGTATCCGGACCCGATCGACCCGGTCACGCCGCGGTTCGCATCCATATTGTCTATCCCCGGCCAATCCGCATTGGTGGCGTTACCAGCGTAATTAGCCAATGTCGATAACCGCCCATCGCCATGCGTTCCCAAAAAATTTCTACCTTCCTGACGACCGATCGTCACGACCTGCTCGGCCACATTGCCGGAGAGATCCATGTTGCCGTAATATCCCGCGCCGCTTGTCGCCCGGGAAGATCCGTTGCGCGAAAAAATTCCTGCCCGTAGAGCGCCCTTCTGGGCTTCGGCCGCTCCCCCGGCGCGACCGTCGCCGGAAGACCAGGCTAAATTATTCCGATTAATATTCGCCGCGGTATCCGAAATCACTTCAGATCCGTCTTCATCATTATTGGGAGAAATTTCCCCCGCCTCCGCGGTGTTGTACGACGTATTTCCCCAGACAAACTCGTTAACGACCGCATTGACATCTTTTCCCCGCGCGGATTTTTCGAATTCCAATTCGGTAATCGGCCGAAGGCACGACCAATCGGCATAGGCCAACAAATCCGGCCAAGAAAGATACGTCATCGCCCTGTCCGGTCTGGTTGTCGTAGCTTGCGTAACGGGATGGCCGGAATCCCAGGCAATCGTATTTCGATTGACGACACCATCGGAATTTTTTCCGCCTAAGTCGCTGCCGGTGATATCCCGAGTTCGTTTCGCGTCCGTCGGCAAAGTGTTGAAAAACGCAACCCACTGACCTTCAGACATTTCATATTTCATGAGATAAAAACTCCGGTAACCTTTCGGAAAAGAATTCGAAAGGAGAAAAACATCTCCGCTGTTATTTTCTCCATTGCCACCGGTGCTCTGATAATAATATCCGTCGCTAGCGCCGCTGGCCGTTGACAACGCGTTTTCATTCTGTATATACCACGGGTCATTGTCGGCACTTCCCTGCTTGAACCGATAAGCCGATGAACTGTTGCCATCGCCAGCAAAAAAAGCACCTTCCGGAATATAAACCATTTCGATACCGAAAATTTTAGTAATCGTATTGGCCGCCAGTGCGGTCTGATCGGATAATCCGTCCTGACCATAATCCCAAACCACCTTCACCCCGGAGACAGAAATATTTCCCGACCCTAGACTCGTTCGTTCAAAAAACAATCCGGTTTCATCACTCGGGACGACCATTTCGAAACCAGCGGGAGCAAGAAAACTGGACGGATTGGTTCCATTGCCCGCCATCGATGCCGGCAACCACGTCACGCCGCCATCGGTCGAATATTTCATAAAAATCCAGATCGCGTCATAATTCACGGCATTGCGCCAACTATTATTTTGCGCAAGATCAAAACTAAATGTCATCGTGTTTTCGATTGTATTTTCTTGATCCACATTAAAATTTGAGAGCGCAAGATTGTTCGCCCAGGCATCAGAAAGACCGAGACACATACCGAATATCCCAAAAACAAACATGAATCTGAAACTCGTCCTATTCATCGGTCCGAACTCCTCGTCCACCATAAGTCTTCTGCGCATCGGTTAAGGCTAACGCAGCATTACTGCGATCCGATACTCTCAATTGAGAGGACGCATCCTCCCAAGAACCTCCTTTGAATCCGGAACCGCTCGCCCCGGTCACCCCGCGATCAGGATTCGCATCCATCCCCACCCAGCCGGAGACATCCGCAAATCCCTCATATCCCGAAGCCGTGGTCAAAAGTCCATTCCCGTGATTTCCGGTAAACGCCCGTCCGGCGGCGTTCCCAATTGTGATCACTCGTTCCGCAAGATCGCCGGATAAATCCATCACACCGTAATACCCCGATCCCGAAGTCTCTCGGGTCGAGGAATCTGTCGCGAGGATTCCCACACGCAAAGGACCTTTCTGATAATCCGAACCCAATCCGGTATCCCCACCGCTTAAGACGGTGTTGTTATAATTTGCATTCGCGCCCGCTGTCGAAATTGTCTCACTGCCTTCTTCGGAAACGCCCAAAATCGCCACCGCCGCCGTGATGGAGGTTGAACCCCAGGCATAAGCGCCGGATAGAGGCAATCCCGGCCCGCGGGAAATTTTTTCATACTCTAACTCGGTCATAGGCCTTAATCCCACCCAATCCAGAAAAGACGATAAATTCATCCAGCTCAAAAAACTGACCGCCCGGTCAGGACGGGTGGTGGAACAGGTCAACGGAGACCCCGAGCAACTGATCGTATTCCGATATTTAACAGCGTCGCTGTTCTTGTGAACCCCATCCGTCAGATCAACATTGCTGCGTGCGCTTTCCGGCAGGGAATTAACAAATTCGACCCACTGCCCTTCCGTGATCTCGTATTTCATACAATAAAAGGCTTTATACCCTTTGGGAAAACCCGCGGGAATCGTAAAACTCGTGCCCGTGGCATCTTCGCCGGCATTGCTGTTGGAGACATATCGAAACCCATCGGAGGCCGGATTCGCCACCGAAATTTCTCCCTCAGATGAAATCGACCAAGGATCCGCATCGCCGGATCCTTGATCTAAACTGGCTGTACTAGCGTCATAATCCCCGGCATAAAAAGCGCCTTCCGGAATATAGACCATTTCGATCCCAAAAACGCTGGCATAAATATTATCCGCATCTGAAAAACCTCCGGAGGCATAATTAATCACTAAACGAACTTTCGTTGAAGACACCGAACCGATGGTCGAAAAGGAAGCCGGCCGGATCATTGCCCCGTATTTATCCGCCGGAACATAAATCTCAAGATTATGACTTGAACCAACAGAACTTCCTGCCGGGTTTAACCCCGCGGCGGTCAGTTGACATAATTTTTTGACATTAAGGGAAGAAGCTGAATCGGAAAGACGGATGGTGACCCAAATCGCGTCATGGTTGATTTTGCTGCGCCAGGAATGGTCCCAGCTTAAATCAAATTGAACCACAACGGTGTCTGAGGAAGAATTTCTGTCTTCCAGCGAAACGTTGCTGATGGATAGATTGTTCGCGGAAGCCTTCGCAACAGGAATGAGAATAATAACCAGATTGATTAAAAATGAAACGGATAAAACTTTATTTTTGGCCCTCATAACCCCTCTTTTAAAATCCGACCTGCTCAACTTACGCTCTTTAATTCTCGCTGGAAAAACCAATACTCACTTACAAACTCAAAAATATTCTACGGCGTCTCATCAAGAATCGTTTTCTTCTCGAGAGGCGAATCGATCGTTGATCTTAACTGCATCCGAGCTTTTAAAATCTTTTCTTTCACAAAAGAGGCGTCTTTGGCTTTCGGGTTCAGGAAAAGATATTGCTCATAATTTTTTAACGCCGTCTTCTGATCGTTCAGATATTCTCCAGTTACAAAAGCCAGATTGTAGTGAACAGCGGCGTCATATGGCATGAAATCAGCCGCTTTCTTATATTCGACGGCAGACCGCTCATAATCGCCCTGCTGGAAAAAAATATTCCCTAAATTGTAATGAACCTGGGCCGATTCGCGCTTCAGTTTTTCATTTTCGGTGTCCGATTTTTCCAGTTTGAGGGAAAGCTCTTTGATCGTCAGATCATTGCAGTTTTCAGCCAGATCTTTGTTCTTCATAAGACCGGTTTCTTTGGTCGGGACCGGCATGGCCTCCATCTCTTCATGCCATTGTTCTTCCAAATTCAACTGGTCTTCCACTTTCTTCAACTTGGCCGTCCATTCCTTTTTTCCCTGATCCAAACTGGTTTGCAATTGATTGATCTGTTTGGTCAGTTCTTCATTGGATTTCGACAATTCATCCGTTTTCTTTTGCAGTTGATCACGCTCTTGCGTCAACGCGGTGATCCGGTTGGCATCAACTTCCTTTTGCCCGCGCAGCACTTTTAAATCAGACAAAGCTTTTTCTTTATCGAACATCAGCTGCTTATTCTCTTCAATCGAATTTTTCAGACTTTGGTTCATCTTCAAAATCTGCTGTTCATCCAGTACGACGTTTTTGTTGTCGACAGCCGGTTCATCAACAGACATGCTATCAAGATCCACCTTCGTTTCAACGACCTCAGCAGGATTATCCGGAGGCGTATCCTGTGCCACCGAAATCGACGGCTGGACCAATAGACCAGACATCATCAAAACCAAAATTACAACCCAAAAGATACTCCCCGCGCTATCTCTGGAATCTTTTGATGGCATACCGCTTCCTCCCTGATTTAGAATTTGATTATTTTGGCCCATCATTTAGCTCCGCATAATTTTTAAAAGGTTTGATTGACCCTTTCATGGAGACGTAATCATCTCCTTTTTCAATGATATGGGGCGTTAAAAATATGACGATCTCTGTTGATTCGATATGATCACTCGTCCGACTGAAAAATTTTCCCATAAAAGGCATGTCCATCAGGATCGGCAGTCCTTTTTTTGTATGAACTTTATCGTCTTTTTTCAACCCGCCCATGATGATGGAGGTCCCGTCCTTGACCATCACGGTTGTTTCGACTTCGGTTTTATTGACCTGGGGAATCCCGCCACCTTTGGACTGAATGCTACCGACCACCGTTGAGATTTCCGGTTTCAACACCATGGTCACATAGCCATCATCATTGATAATCGGCGTGACGGACAGCTTGAGTCCAACGTCGACAAAGCGGACATCTTCACTGGTGATCGCGTTATCGCCGGTTCCAGAGGTCGTTGAGATGATATAGGGGACCGTATCGCCGATATGAATCTTCGCTTCCTGATTATTGGTAACGAGCAGTCTGGGGTTGGAAAGGATTTTTGTATCGCTGACCTTTTCCAGAGTACGCAGGGCAAACTGGAAGTGGTCGGCGTCCACATTACCGACCCCGATCTTGCCGAACCCGGTGAAAAGGTTATCCGAAGCGGCTAGGTTATTTTCGTTCATATAAATATTTTTGAAGCTGATTTTCTTGAGTTCCGGATCAGCGCTGTCTTTGAAATCCAAATTCCAATCGATGCCCAGATCATAATTGGGCTTAAGAACAATTTGGAGAATCCTCGCTTCCACAAGAACTTCTTTGGTCGCCACATCAAATTTTTTGATCATCTCCTCGACCTCTTTGAGCCGTCCGGGAAATGCCCTCACTAAAATCTGATTGGTCCGTTCATCCGCCGTTATGGACCCGACCGCGTGCGCGTCGACTCGCGCGCGCAATTTTTCGGCCACGACATCCGCCTTGGCGTACTGGAGGTTAAAAACCGTCGGAGTTAAAGGCGCTTCCATATTACCCAAAGCCGCTGTCATTTTCTGCAAGGTCTCCGGAGTATCGATCATCACCACCGAACCGGTATCTTCATCAATGATGATTTTGCCGATATTGCTTTTGATATTATCCAACGTCGCTAAAACATAACTTGGCTTCGCATAATCTAAATGGACAATATTAACCTGGGTTTTATCGCCAAACTGTTTTCCGAATAACGCTTCATATTCTGCGGCCATCATCACATGGATAATGTCTTTGTCGATATAATAAGCCAGCCGGTTAGAAAGCACCGTAATATCCAGGGCGTCTTTGATTGCGACGCTTTTGAGAAGCAGCGTTGTCCGGCCTTCAATCCCGCCGCTGGTTACCACATTGAATTCTCCCTTTTCCGCGAAAAATTTGATGACATCAATCATGTTCATGTCGCGGATATTTAACGAAATCTTGCGGGCCAACCGTTCCTCCAGAGATTCTTTCGGAACGCTCACATCAATCTGAACCGGTTGATCGCCCTTGCTGGCGCCTTCGCCCGTAACAATCGAAGCAAAAGCCAATAAAGGCAATATCCCCAAGATCCCTGTGACCAAATAATTAAATTGAGCGTGATCACGGTTCATAATTTAAGTGTCGCATCCTCGTTTTCAAAAGATAAAATAACGCGGTCAGAATAAATGGCTTTGACAGTGACATCTTTCAGATCTTTGACCGTCTCCCCCTGATGCACAAAATAGGTCATTCCGTTTTCGGTGTTTTCAATCATGGCCGATGCGGTTTCCGGCGAATCAAACCAAGAAATTCCGACCAACTTCAACTTTTCGGTAAGATTAGAGACCTTCGGGACCGGTTGCGCCGGCTCAACCGGTTTCTCTTCGTCTTTCTTTTTTTCAAAAGGCTGGAAAATATTTCTTACCTCCAAAGTCGACAAATAACTCGAAAGATGTTTGACCTGCGGAATGATATCGACCGAATTATTCATCACATTGGGGTCGATTTTAATTTGGATTTTCCTCTGCAAGGCCTGGAATTCATTTAAAAGATTGATCATCAGGATCGCAAAAAATCCCAAGATCGCCATCGAAAGGATCCTGTTCAGCTGTTTTAACCCGAACAATTGGATGGGCATCGTATCGTTCATGGTTTTCCCGCTGGAGAAAAACGACTTTAAAAAAGACGAAATATTCACCGGTTGGATGCCCGTACCTTTAACGGCACGGGCGACCTGCTGGGCCGTTGCGTCATTTGGTTTTTTTTCTGTTGCGGCGGTAGAACTCGCAGATGAACCTTCAATGAGTTTGAGTAGTTTTTGTTCCGCAGTTTCTTTAGTCATTAATTTTGATTTTTCATTTCAGTGGATTTTCACAATCCGCTTGATCACACGGTTAAAATTTTTTGCCGGGAAAGTTCCCGATACGCTTCAAATCGTCCCACCCCTACCTGCTGTTTTGCGACAATCTCATCAACCAACGCACGATCAACCGACTCTCTACTCTGAACAACCAACTCTTTCAGGACATGATGACAAAGGATATTGATCCGCCGAGGATATCCGCGGGAATAGTTATAGATCTCCTGAATCGCCTCATTGGAAAAGAGATTCGAATTGCTGATGCTGCCGGCTTTTTTAAGACGGAATTGAATGAGTTCTTTGGTCTCCTGAACCCCGAGCGGATTAAGGGTGTATTTAAAACTAATCCGGTCAAAAAAGTTGGGAAGATTCATCACCTTGGGATAAAGTTCCATCTGACCCAAAAGAACAATCTGGATCAGTTTGTGTTCGTTGGTTTCGAAATTCAACAAGACCCTTAAAATTTCGATCGTTTCGTCATTTAATTTCTGGGCTTCATCGATAATAAGAATGAGCGTACGTTTTTCTTCGACGCCTTTCTGGATCAGGAACCGCTCAATGGCATCCCGCATTTCCAGGATGTCAACGCTGTAAGGATCTGCGAAATGCGGCAGATCAATGTTGAAATTTTTTATCAAGGACACCAAGAACGCATTTTCAGTCAAGAATGAAGGATTCAAAATCATATGAAAAATCATATCACCGCGCTTTCTTAATTCCTGAACGAGCTTCCTGGATAACGTGGTCTTACCGGTGCCGACATCGCCGAAGATGACGGTCAGGCCCCGTTTTAATCGCAATTCAATGAGAATATTGGTCAGCGCTATTTCATGTTCTTTGGTGAGATAAAAGAAATCCGGATCCGGACTAGTCGAGAATGGCTCTTTTTGGAAACCCAATAAGGTGTGATACGACATATTATATAATTTATTATTATTTTTTGTAAATTTTGTCGTCGACACGGCTGAGTTCACTTAAATGAATACGTTTATATTATCATAAGTGATATGTGTTGCAATGATTTATTTACTTTTTTTAATCTTTTTTTTGAGTAAAACAGAGAGAATTCCCGACGAGAAACCGAAGGTTCTGGCAAAAGCCCGCAAGAACATGATCCAAGAAAAGAAAATTGATTCTTTCAAGCGATGAGAAGAACGGTAACTATAATAAATCTCAACAGTTAATAAAAAAATCAGCAATAAAAAAATAACTTTCATTGCGATGGAAAAATTTATGATTAAAACCGCACTACTAATTCCTAAAAGAGCGACCACCAATACCTCAACGGCATCTTTCCAAAACGTATAATCATCCCCCAGGCTCATCTGGGGATGGTCCAGATACATTCTCACCCGCCAGAAACCATGCCGGTATTGTCCCATCAGATATTTTTTGACCGAAACGGGATGAAAGTGTTTAACGATGGAATCCTTTACAAACCTGATTTTATAGCCCGTCTTGATTAATTTATAACTTAGATCGTTGTCTTCACCGCTGGGGTAGCGGTACTGTATATTGAACCCCCCCACCTCCTGAAAAACTCTTTTTTTGATCGCAAAATTATAACTGCCAAAGGCCCGAGGAAAATTCGGCATCAAAACATGATGGCGAAAAATAATCTCGCTGTGAATACAGCGGGCCAGCAAAGATTCCGGGTTCATGATGCCGTAACTCCCAGCGACAACACCCACCGTATCATCCCGGAAATAATCTATACTCTTTTTGATCCAATCCTTTTGCGGGACGCAATCCGAATCGGTAAAAAAAATGATTTCGCCCTTGGCCAGCTGCGCTCCCTGATTGCGAGCAACGGCGGGGCCTTGGTTGGATTGATAAAAATATCGGACTTGTTTAAATGTTTGAACAATGTCGGCGGTACGATCCAACGACCCATCGTCCACCACAATGCACTCCACCGGGTAGGAATAATCCTGATTTAAAACAGACTGGATCGTTGCGGCGATTGATTTTTCGCCGTTATAAACGGCAACGACCACACTGATGAGTTTATACTCCATAGCGAGAAGAAATCGTGTACAGCAACATCCCGAATTGTGATCCGACTAATCGGTCAGGCGAGAAAGCAAACGGAAACGTGTTCACCCCTCCCTGAGAAATCACCTTCAATCCATTGCGCCGGTTCAAATCGACCAACCCATTTAAAACAAAAGGCTCCTCCTCGATTCCCGGCATATAGAACGGGCGGATGATTTCCCATGGAGAGAAACGGTTCGGAACAAATGTCACGACCACCCCCTTCGGGGAAAGGAGAGATAAAAAATTTTGGATGATCTGATCCTGATCTTGGGAGGAAAAATGTTCCAATAATCCGTCGGAAAAAATCAGATCAAAACGGTCTTCAATCTCCCGGCTTAAAGAACCCGAGACCAGATCTTTTTTAAGAATCCATGACCGCCCGTCGGTCATTTTCTGGGCGATATTTAAAGCGCTGTCGGAATAATCCAAAGAACACGTCGTCATCCCTTGATCACAAAAATATTTCGAAAAAAATCCGCTCCCGCACCCCGCATCTAAAACGGTTTGCCCCGGCCGCACAAAAGGACTCAAAACATCCATCATGCGTTTCTTAGACCAACTGACTTGGGTAAATTTTTTAGTTTGATCGATGCTCCAGAAATGATTCCAATGGGAATGATCCGGTTCTTTCATGACGGATTTTTTTCTTTCTTTTGTGTCATTGGCGCAGAATTTTTCAGGGAAGACGGCTCTTTCCCCGAGGGAACGGTTCCGTTCCCTGTTTTGTCCTCTAGAAACTGATTGAGCCGTTCCAGTTCAAACTCCAAGATTCCGATCTTTTGGGCCATCGTATCGTTACGCGTATTTTGTTCGCACAGAAAGATCGTCAAGAACAGACTTAGAAAAACAAAAAAAGCCAAGAGCATGAAAAAAATAAAATTACTTGGAAGTTCAAAACCGAACGCATAAGCAATCTTGAAAAGCAATTGATCAAATACGGCAAAGAATAACGCGATACCTGCCAGTACCATCCAGCTCAACGCATATTTAAACGTTAATTTCTCTCGACGGACGAGTTCAACAACCATCCCCAGAATCAGCATCGAAATCGTAATAGCTAAAAGTTTAATCAGCATATCGGCATCATTTTTCTTTTTGTTTCAGCATGTCCAGCAAAATAGCGAACGTCACTTTGATCATATAGTACAATGTGCGCAGGTATCGAATGGAACTGTCTCCATGTTCCCTTTTTCTCATCTTAACCGGGACTTCCAGCACCTCAGTCCTTAACCGTTTCGCGACCACAATGGCCTCGGGCTCCGGAAAGTCATGCGGATAATGCGCGGCAAACGCCTTAATCAATTTGAAATTAAAGGCCCGGAATCCAGAGGTCGGATCGGTCACTTTACAACCGGTCAAAAAACTGATCAGACGGGCAAAAAAATTAATTCCTATCCGTCGGACAAAAGAAGAACGGTAACCGACATACGGCGGGATGAAACGGCTGCCTATGGTCATATCCGCTTTTTTCTCGACAACCGGTTCAAGCAAATTTTTCAAGCAACTGACATCATGCTGGCCATCGCCGTCCACCTGGACCGCGATCGTAAACCCTGCCTTGAGCGCGTACTGAAATCCCGTCTGAACAGCGCCCCCGATCCCCAGATTAAAAGGCAGGGAAATCACCCTCGCCCCTGCTTTTTTGGCTACCGCAGCGGTCGCATCCAGAGATCCGTCATCAATCACCAGCGCGGTCACCCCGAACGACAAAGCCAGAACCTCTTGAATGGTCCTTTGAATATTGCCACTCTCATTGTATGCGGGGATAATGACTAAAATTTTTTCATGCGCGATCAATGCGTCTGTTTTTGAGCCGTTGTTTTCCGGCTTTTGGGATGACGCAGGTACATTTAACTTTATAGGAAGCTCTACGATCGACATATTTTAATTTTTAGCATGTTTCTGCGCCGTTAAATAAATGGCCGCAAAATCTATTAAATTGACATTCGGATCTTCCATCCTTTGATTGGGAACCAAACCGTTAAAACTAAACACATTTCCATTGGGATAATGTCCACGAGCAGTGACTAATAATAGCATCGATTCATCTTCGAAATTAAACATGCTTTTGAGCAACACCTTACCAGCCGTATTCGTTCCAATAAGAATCGCCCTTCCTTTGTCCTGCAGCACTCCGGAAAACAACTCCGAAGCGCTCCCGCTTTGTTTATCCACTAGGATTGCGATCGGGCCGTCGTAATGATATTTCTGCGGAATCTGGGGAACACTCAACAACGCTTTCGGTTGTCCTTTTTTCTGAAAATAGGCGAAGTCCTCTCCCGGAGAAAGAAAAAACGACGATATTTCACGGGCGGCTAGGGGCGGGCCTCCCGGATTCCCGCGCAGATCCAAAATCAGAGACGATGCTCCTTGCCGTTCGACCAACGATAAAAGATTAAACATATCTTCCGAGGTCTTACGGTTAAATGTCTTGATCTGCAGACAAAAAACACCGGGTACTTTGACCGGGACCAAAAAAACAGACTGCTTAAAATATTCCTGGCTCAGGATGGAAATCGTTTGTTCTTCCTGCGACCCAAAAGCAACATACCCGAGCTCGACCTTTGTATTTTCTAAAGGCATGAGCAGATCTTTGATCTGGTCTTCAGTGAATTGATTGATGTTCTTCCGATCGATCGTAAAGATAATATCCCGCAGGCGCAAACCTTTTTGATAAGCATCAGACCGGGGTTCAATATTCGTGACGACATATCCTTTCGCTAAGAGTTTACCTTCGATCCCCAGGTCAATTTTCTTTCCCAATACTTTTTTTTCATATTCCTGGGCGGGCTTCGGGGGGTATAACGCGGAAAAGGTGTCTTCCGGGTCTTTAAGATCGTCGACTAAAAAAGCCGCGCTGCGCCATTTGATAAAATTGCTGGTCTTCCCGGTTTCTTTGAGCTGGGCGTAAATACGGTCATTAAATTTATCGACAAACTTATTAAATGCCTCGCGAACCACCGGCTGATAATAATTCTCTTCCATGGTTTTATAAACTTTCTCGAAGAAATCGATGTACTCTTTATAATCTTGATTTTCGTTCTTAGGCACGGAATCCTTCCCATTGAGAGATTTATCTTTGACAATGGCGGCCTGAGTCTGACAGGAACACACCAAAAGACTCGCCAGCAAATAAAAACCGGAGCTCAATCGACCCCAAAAAAAATTTTTCGATAACGACATGACGTCATTATAACATATTGTCTAAAATTGAATTCAATTTTCCCAAAAAAAATCCCGTTGGAGACGCATGTCCCCAACGGGAAAAAATAAACCGCGAAAAATAATTATCGGGTGGCTAGTTCAATCGCCGCGATCTCATCTTTGCTGATAATTCCGTTTTTATCCTTATCATACGGCTTCAAAATATCGGAAGTGATGGAAAAACTTCCCTTTTTATCAACGGCCGAAGAGACCTCTTTCAAAAAACTTTTAATTTCTTGAGACTCAAGAATACCATCGTTATTGATATCATAAGCCTCCTCAAATTTATTCATGACTTTCAAATTCGAGGCCAAGTCAGACGCTTGTTGCGTAACCTGGTTTATGGGGTTTTGCGTCGTACTGGCCGCTTGTTGTACCGCAGCTTTTGTCCGATCATAGGCGCCTTGGGCCGCTGCGGTCGCCTGCTGGCCACCCCGACGGTTTCCTTTCAACAACTGAGCGGACGAAATCTCCGCACTAAAAACGACAAACATCAATAAACCAATCCCTACGAATAACGCTCTTTTCATTTATTCCCCCTCCGTTTGTAGATTAACTTAAACCATTATCTATCTTTTATGATGACATCTAAGGCAAGAAAAACTTTCCCAAAAGCAGATAAAAGCATTATATAAAAATTTTTAAGCCTGTCAAACATTACCTTAACGTTTTTGATAACGAACATCACAGCGCGATCACGACATCGCTGGTTTTCCTCTTGAGAAATTCATCCCACTGCACCATTTCTTCCTTAGTTAACCTTATTTCTTTCTTGTGAATACCAAAAATCTTTTTAAAAGAATTTTTGATGCCCGGATAACTGACAGAAATGTTGGTCACAAAATCCAGGTGGGATCGTCCGCCACGGTACTCCGGAACGGCCCTGGGCATTTTTAAAAATCCGGCAATCATCTGCAGATCGAAATTATAAAGGATTGTTCCATGATGGAGAACATATTGTCTTCCTCGGTGTTGGGCATTTCCCGAAAATTTCTTCTCATCGTTCCCGATGACCAAATCCGAAGTCGGTTTAAACCGGGTGGGGATGCCTAATAGACTCAGGGCCTCCGATACTTTGCCTAAAATGTAGAGATAAGACTTGGTGATGTCTTTTAATGCCGGATCACGGTCTTTCGATAGGATCAACGTGAAATTCATGCATCCTTTTCCCTGTATAACGGTTCCACCACCCGAAAATCTTCTCAGAATGGGAATTTTTTCCTCTTGTGCACGTTGGATATCGACATCTTCCTGTAGGTTACCTGTTCTTCCAAGGACAATAAAATGCTGCGGCGATTCCCAGAAGCGCAGGACTTCCGAGCCTTGCGCTTTTTCTGCCCGCAAAAGCAGAAATTCATCAAACAAAATATTCTCTTGCGGCGTTGGGAATGTGCGATCTATTAAAACCATATGTATCAATTAAAAAAACAACATTTCATTTGCAATATGATCCCGTCCCTAAACTGGACAGCAGCTGCGAATTTTCTTTATGGGTTCAATGCTTAAATTTTTGTTTTCAAGAAATAGTTTGTGTCCAAGTCACGGGCTGCTTTCACTTCATCGGGCCGGGTGATGGGGGTCGTTTTCGGTAGATCTTTAAAGATCTGTGGAGTTTTTTGAGAGAGTTCATCGATCTCAATCATGACGTCGATAAATTTATCTAGTGTTTTTTTGGATTCCGTTTCCGTCGGCTCGATCATGACCGCTTCTTTGACCACCAGAGGAAAATAAACCGTTGGCGGATGGATGCCTTGATCGATCAGGTATTTCGCGATATCGATCGCGTGAACGCCCCGCTCGGTCTGTTTCGATGCGGAAAACACGCATTCATGCATACAAATCCGGTCATAAGGTAGAACATAATATTTTTTGAGTCGTTCCTTGATGTAATTGGCGTTGAGGACCGCATGATTGCTGGTTTCCAGCAATCCTTCTTTTCCGATCATGAGGATATAAGCGTAGGCTCTTAAGATCAAAGCGAAGTTTCCGTAAAAAGAAGCGATATATCCGATTGAATCGGGATAATCATAATCCAGCGTCAGCGTCCCATCCTGGCGTTTAACGACTCGGGAAACAGGCAAAAATTTTGCTAATTCTTTTTTAACACCAACCGGCCCCGCCCCCGGCCCCCCGCCGCCATGAGGGGTCGTAAACGTTTTGTGCAAATTGACGTGCATCACATCAAACCCCAGATCTCCCGGACGGCATCGCCCTAAAATAGCGTTCAGGTTCGCCCCATCGTAGTACATCAGCCCATCGACCTGATGAACGATCTTGGTGATCTTATCGATTTCCGGATTGAAAATCCCGAGCGTGTCCGGACAGGTCAGCATAACGGCCGCCACCTCTGGAGTCAACTTCTCTTTAAGTTTAGGTAAATCCCATACGCCGTCTTTGTTCGTCGGGATCGAGATGATTTCATATCCGGCGATCGCCGCTGAGGCGGGATTCGTTCCATGCGCCGAATCGGGGACGATCATATATTTTTTTTTGTTCCCTTTCGCCTTGTGATAAGCCGCGATCATCATCACACCTGTTAATTCGCCGTGCGCGCCGGCCAGAGGCTGCATCGTAAAATGGTCCATTCCCGTCATCGCGCACAAAAATTGATCCATGTCATAAAGGACTTGCAGCGCGCCCTGCGTGAGCCCCCCTTCCAACTGCAATTGCGGTAAAAGCGGATGAAGATTGGCAAAGCCGGGCAATCTGGCGGCGACTTCGGTAAATTTGGGATTATATTTCATCGTGCACGATCCCAATGGATAAAAATTGGTATCGATGGAAAAATTACGTTGTGAAAGATGCGTATAGTGACGGATACAATCCAGCTCGGTGATCTCGGGCAGTTGGGAATCTGCCGATCTTTTATATTTGTCGGGTATTTGCGCCTTGCCCGGAACATCGGATTCAGGGACTTGAAATCCTCGTCGATTAGGTACGCTTTTTTCAAAAATTAATTCCATAATACCGCCTCAAGGTTTTGCGCGAAGCGGACAATTTCTTCTTTCGTCCGCTTTTCGGTTACGGCAATAATCAGATACCGCTCCATCCCCGGGAAATAACGGCCCGCTGGAAAACCAGCCGCAAACCCGTATTCAATCATCGCCACGACCACTTCGGATGCATCTTTAGGCAAACAAACGGTAAACTCATTAAACGTTGGGGAACTGCGTTTCACTTCAACGCCTTTAATCTTAGCAAGGGTTTGTCGTGTAAATTCCGCTTTATCCAGATTAAGCTGGGCCAATTGTTTTAATCCTTGCCGCCCCAACAAAGACATAAACATCGCCGCCTGTACCGCGCATAAAGAAACATTCGTGCAAATGTTCGAGGTGGCTTTCTCCCGGCGGATATGCTGCTCTCTGGCCTGCAATGTATTGACAAAACACCTGCGCCCTTGCGTGTCCAGGGTTTGTCCGATGATGCGTCCGGGCATCTTACGGATAAATTCTTTCTTGGTCGCCATAAATCCGAGATATGGTCCTCCGAAATTAAGCGGCAGCCCCAGACTTTGTCCTTCTCCGGTGACAATATCGACCCCCATCTCCCCCGGGGTTTTCAAAAGCCCCAAGGCAATCGGATAAACACTCTCAATGACCAGAATACCGCGTTCATGGGCTTTCTTGACGATATCGGAATGATCGTCGATCGCTCCGAAAAAATTGGGATTTTGCAAAATGACCGCGGCCGTCTGATCGTTCAGAAATTTTTCGATTTGTCCGCGATCGCCCTGGCCATGGACCACGGGAGTTTCCATGAATTGAATGGAAAGATTGGCCGTATAACTTCTCAAAATCTTACGATAAATCGGATTAACTCCACTGTCCACAATGATTTTATTCCGGTTCGTGATGCGAATCGCCATCATCACGGCCTCATAAAGCGCCGTGCCGCCGTCGTAAAGAGAAGCGTTGGCCACTTCCATATTCGTTAAGGTACAAATAGCGCTTTGATATTCGTAGAGGGCCTGCAATGTTCCCTGGGAACATTCCGGTTGATAAGGCGTATAGGCGGTATAAAATTCTCCTCGGGAAATCAGGGCATTCACCGCGGCCGGGATATAGTGATCGTAATATCCGGCGCCGATAAACGGAATCAGATGATTGGCGTTTTTGGAAGCCAGGCGCTGCAAATGCTGGAGAACTTCGAATTCCGATTTAGATTTGGGAAGGTCGAATGACTTAGGTCGATGCTGAGGTTTGATATCTGCGAATAGATCATCTATACTTTTAATCCCGATTACCTCTAACATCCGCTGGACATCGTCGTTGGTATTGGCAATGTAAGGATTCAAGTTTCCAGCCCTTCTAAGAATTTATTATATTCCTCGGCGGTCATCAGGTTGGATTTTTCATCCATGTCCGTCAGTACAATCTTCGCGATCCAGCCTTTTTCGTAGCACGATTTGTTCAGCAGTCCTGGATCCGATTCCAATTCCTTGTTGATTTCAATCACTCGTCCCGACATCGGAGAAAAGATATCGCTGGCCGCTTTGACGGACTCAATCGAAACAAATTGTTCGAACTGTTCCACCTCGGAATCCACCTCAGGCAATTCGATAAAGGTAATATCTCCCAGCGCCACCTGGGCGTAATCAGTGATTCCCACCGTTGCCGTCGTATCTTCAATACTGATCCATTCATGTTCTTTTGTATACAAATAATGCTCAATCACATCCATATTTTCACTCCTTTAATAAACACTCCTTGATTTTCCCAAATTTAATAACACCCCTCCCTCAAACGTTTAATTCTTCAAAGAGCTCTTTTTATAAAACGGACGGCTGGTCGTGCAGGCTTCAATCTTGTTCGTGGCATCCCCGATTAATATTTTTTTCCCTGGGGAAACATACTCATTGGCAACAAATCCCATCCCGATCCCTTTTTTAAGTTCCGGCGAGAACGTTCCGCTGGTGACAATGCCGATTTCTTCCGAGTCTGTTGAGTAAATCCGGAAATCGCTGCGCGGCGCCCGACGACTATCGCAAACAAAATAAGCCATCTTGCGGGAAGGGCCTTCCTTCCTTAATGTCAACAGCACTTCTTTGCCGATAAATTCTTTTTCAAAATCTACAAACTTGCTTAAACCAGCTTCCAAAGGCGTAATCACATCGCTTAATTCGTGGCCATAAAGGCTGTAACCCATTTCGATCCTCAATAAATCCCGCGCGCCCAGACCCGCCGGCTTGACTTTCGGATTCTCAAAAATTTTGTCCCACAATTGCGCGATCCGATTGGCCGGAAAATAAATCTCGTAACCTAACTCCCCCGTATATCCCGTGCGGCTCACAATGGCTCTCTCCCCTAATATCATAAAATGGGCAAACGTATAATAATCCAATTTGGTGAGTCCCGGAATAAAATCTTTTAAAAATTCCATGGCCCATGGGCCTTGAATATCTAATTTTCCGGTCGAGGCTGAAACATTATTTAAAACAGATTGTTTGGTGAGATGGGACCTAAAATGATTGAAATCCTTTTCAGTCGTCGCCGCGTTCACCACGATCATCCATTCCTCCTGGCCCAAACGGTAAACAATCAAATCATCCATGACCCCGCCGGAGGCATTCAGAATCATCCCGTAACGACAGGATTGAACCGGCATATCAATAATTCGGGATGAAACCAATCGATCTAATCCGCAGGCTCGACAATCCCCTTTCAGGATAAATTCTCCCATGTGAGAGGTATCAAAGACAGTCACCTGTTTCCGAGTGGATTCATATTCGACGATAATCCCTTCATATTGTAACGGCATGTCCCAACCGCCAAAACCAACCATGCGCGCGTGAAGACCAATATGTTTTTGATACAGCGGAGTTTGTTTCAAAGAATCTTGAGATATCATGGTCATAATTATTGAAAGAGAATCTTAAAAAATAATTCCAAAATTCAATTGCGCCCTATCATATAAAGAGGAAATATTTTTGTAAAGAATTTTCCTATATTTTCAAACACTACTACTTTGTCAAAACCGTTTTTAATAGTTGATTCCTCTATACTTTGAAGGAAATCAACTATTTTTTTAAAAAATTGACAAAGGACTACAACGTCTTTTTAATAAACGGGGTCGCTGTTTTATTAATATCCCGCTCAAGCTGGTCCGGGTTTTCCATATAAATTTTATAAAAATTTTGGTCGTCATGCGGGCCGGTTCGGTAGATGACGAAAAGATACGGCCCCGGGACAAGCAGCAAATCTTTGCCGAAGCCAAACGAGACATTTTTCCCGTTGGCATCTTTTCCGCTCTCATCGCGCGGGATCTTGGATGCGGGCACGACCTCAGAAACAAAATCCGGGCCATACGGAACCCACATGGGCTGTGCCTCATCGACTTTATAAAGATACAACCTCAATCCGTCCGTCGGCTCTCCCACCTTAAAGACACGCGTCGGGAAACGCTGCAAGATCATCGGACGGTCCAACGAGTGACTATCCCCTTCATACGCGTATAAGGTGTCCTTTCTGCCGATCATACGCAAACCCTTTAAAACAGCGTTGACATATTCCTCCGGTGGCATATTGGATTTGATGTCTTGCAATAATTTTTGCGCGGCCAAAACCCAGACCCGGTCCTTGCCTTGTTGAATATCGTCCTGCGGAAATTGATTCAGGATTAAATACCGGTAACTCAAAATCTCTTCTTCATGCGGCCAAATCCGGCTCGAGGCAAGCGTTTGATACGAAGCGACGGCGTACTTGGATACAATGCCTTTGCGCATCAACTCATTAAAATAGATGTCGGAATAATAATCGTTGTATTTGCTGGTCGCTCCGATATAGATCGAATTCCCCGTCATAGGCGGAACAATGATATACCCTTCCGGGACCTGATAAATATTATCGACAAAAACCAGCTGCAACTTATCTTTGAGCAACTGCGGGTCCAGATTGTCAACCACGTTGGCGCGTTGAGGATGATAATGATACGTGTAAACATGATTGATCCCTAGCTTTTTCAGTTCCTGGGAAAGAAATGTCGTGACTAACCGGCAGGGATAAATATCAGTCAAAAAAATATAACCATTCCAAATCGTATGGCCGAATAGAATGAGACACAAAAGTGCGACGACGGATCTTTTCGCTCCCGTTTTCAGCCGAAAAAACCACTGGCTGTTAAAAAGCATAAACAACGCATAACCCACCAGCAGTAAGATGCCTAACATCGCCGGAAAATAATTGGCGCCGTATTGCGCGACTTTTTTGATCTCGGCCAGCAGGACCGGAGTGGCACTTAAAAAAATCAACCCAAAAATCGACAGGTAATACCAACCGATCTTTCTTTTCGAACCGGGAGATCTGACCTGCGGACACACTAATAAATAGAAAAGTGACAATCCGTAAAACGGAAACAAGACCGGCATAATGATCAAAAAATATTTGATCACCCAGATCCATCCCGCCCGATTGATCTTGGCAACATCAAACCACTGCTGCAAGACCGGCTGATTATAATAAAAATGATTAAACGACCCGCTGATCTCAACATACCGCAGGTAGCTCGTGATGTTATAAAGGACATCGGGATAATTGAAATAAATAAATGAACCGCCGAAACCGGCCATGATCAAAAGTCCCGCGAGGATAAAGTCTTTCAATGTCCTGAAGATATTCTTCTCTTTCTCATGGTTCAATTTTTGCTGGTAAAGAAAAGCTGCGAGATAAAACGGCAGATACAACGTCGCAACCGTTGAGGCATGGATCGCCGAACACAAAAAGAATCCTGAAAAAAGGTAAAGGATTTTTCTTAATCGCGTCGTCAGAACAGATTGCATCAGGAAAAGCGAAAACAGAAAATAAAACAATCCTAACGGCTGGTGTTTCACAAACAGGATATAGCTGTAAGGCCAAAAGCTCGTCACGAAAATCACGTAACAAGCCAGCGCAACCGTTGGCCCCCAATAAAACCGGGCGATAAAAAATAATAACATGGCGGAAAGACAAATCGAAATAACACATACCAGGGTCAACGGACGCAGACTATCGTAATCGTTCATCAACCCCTGCATGATTGAACAGCTTAGGATGAACATTTCTTTGCCGTGGAGCCATTTAACGCGGTCCGTATCAAGGGATTTGTGGATTTCCGAAATATGTTTGAGGTGGGGCACCTGAATGGCGGCATCATAATAATAACTCCGCTCGTCGCTCGGCCAGAAATTCATGTTCCAGGTTCCGATGGAAAGCGCGATCCCGATCAGGAAAGAAAAAACCAAAACAAAAACGGTCGGCTTGGAAGGCATAGGCCTTATGGTAGGAACTTGTGGGAGGAAATGCAACGAATAAAATCTTTTTTATCTTAAAAAAAATTCCGGAACAAAAACTTAAAGTAAAAGGATTTAAATGAAGATGTTGCTGATCCTTGCTTGCCATTTAAAATCTTCTTGTTATAATAAACGCCTAAATTAAAAATTTCTGCGCCAGTAGCTCAATTGGATAGAGCATCAGCCTTCGGAGCTGAGTGTTGGGGGTTCAAGTCCCTCCTGGCGCGCCAGTCTTCGCCAGTCTATACCGGGCAATGATCTCTTTTTGGCGAAGCCGTTGAAGTTCAAAATTGTGCTATACTTTGCTTGAGAAAAAAGGAGGATCACAATGAATAAGTTAGTTCTACATGGTCTTATTCAAAAAGAAAACGGTTTGTATTCTGCTTTGTGTCTGGAATTGGATGTTGCGTCTCAAGGTAAAACTATTGGAGAGGCAAAAAAAAATTTACAGGAAGCCGTTGAAATCTATTTAGAGGATGTCGCTGAATCTAAAGAGGAAAAGGATTTCATTCCCCGGCCTGCCCCTCGCGCAGAATGGATTAAATTTTTTAAAGCCGAAGCCAAAGCCTTAAG
>JAHFFY010000041.1 GCA_023247705.1 Candidatus Omnitrophota bacterium
TTCTCGACCGGGTGGGATGACGCAATTTTCTCAAAGCCTTGGATTCAATCTGCCGGACTCTTTCGCGCGTGACGTTGAATTCACTCCCGACTTCTTCCAACGTGCGGCTGGTGCCATCATGGATACCGAATCTTAATTCCAAGATCTTTCGTTCGCGTTCATCCAGCGTCTGCAAGACAGAAGATATCTCTTCTTTCAACATCGAATGAAGTGTCGCGTTCGCAGGAGAGACGGCCTTCTTGTCCTCGATAAAATCCCCGAAATGAGTATCGCCTTCATCGCCGATAGGCGTCTGCAAAGAGATCGGGACCTGCGAAATTTTCAGGATCTCCTTCACTTTGCCGATCGGGATGCGCATCTGTTTGGCAATCTCCTGGGCTGTCGGTTCCCGTCCGTATTCCTGGACAAACAATCTGGAAACGCGGATGATCTTATTGATTGTTTCCGTCATATGAACAGGGATACGGATCGTCCTGGCCTGGTCCGCGATCGAACGCGTGATTGCCTGACGGATCCACCAAGTGGCATAAGTTGAAAATTTATATCCTCTCTTATACTCAAACTTCTCGACCGCGCGAATCAACCCCATGTTCCCTTCCTGAATAAGGTCAAGAAACGAAAGACCACGGTTAATATATTTTTTAGCAATACTGACCACCAAACGAAGATTCGCTTCCACTAAAAGTTTTTTTGCTTTGTTAAATTTTGCCTGACGTATTTTGATAATACGGAGTTCTTCCTTGACCTGAAGGACCGGTTCCCCTAATTCCCTGAATAGTTCTTCTTTTCTCTTTTTTAACTCTGCAATATCATCTTGCTTTCTTCTTGTTTTCAAAATTTTTTCGATTTTTTCGATCTCTTCGACGATTTCTCCAATTTTGATAACAATTTCCTCATTGATCGAAGAGACAACTTTGAATTGAGCTAAAATTTTCGCTGCTTTATCCGAACCAACCCGTGTGTGACGGACCTTGGCGATAATATCTTTGAGATCTTTAATCAACTTGGGACGCCGTTCCAGCTCATCTTTGATGACATCCTCGACATTGATTTCCTCTCTCAAAACCTGATTGATTGTGATCAAGACTTCTTTACGGGCAAACGCGGTTTTAAAAAGGGCTTCCGCGAATTTATTTTCGGCTTCTTCGATTCTTTTGGCCAAGTTAATCTCGTTTTCGCGAGACAATAACGGAATCGAGCCCATTTGTTTCAAATACATCTTCACGGGATCATCCAGAGGGATGAATTTATACGAATAAACATTCTCTTCTTTATTCTGCTCTTCCCTGATCCGGCGGATCTCTTGTTCTCTGGTTTCTTCGGCTTCAGCTTCGACATCAGGCTCTTCCTCATCGGAATCAATAACCTTAATGTCTTTGCCATCCAAAATCTCAAAAACCTGATCAATATCCTCGGAAGAATCAATCGTCTCCGAAAGGGTAGAATTAACCTCATCGTAGGTCAAAAAGCCTTTGCGCTTGCCTAACGAAATCAATTTATCAACATCTTCCTTAAGCTCTCTGTTTTTCATTCTTACCTCTTAATAAAATTAGCTGGTTAAATTTTTCCCTTAATTCCTTCAACTGATGATCATCATTTGCAGCCTCGGCCATCTGGATCTGGCGAGTCAATTCTTTCATTTCCGATTTAATGGAGTTTGCTTTAATACGCTCGATACAATCGCGCAACATTTTGACTTTATCCCCAGGCAAAAGATCCTCCATCATCATCACCCTAGAAATTTTCTGCAAAATTTGCTGGTCTTTAAATAATCCCATCAGATTCTGATAATTGATCTCTTCGTTGCGGTCGGACAATTCAAAAATCTTACTTATAATAACCTTGAGATGGGCATCTTGAAAATCGATCGAACTGATTTCGGCTCTCATCTCCTGGATCAACTCGGTGGATTCTAAAAGCACTCGGACAATATTTAATTCCGCGGGTGAATCAATATTGAAGACCATTGGATCACGCTCAGTTGGATTTGTCTGAATTGTCGAACGTCCCGCTAGACCGAACTGAAGTTTATTCAACTCTATTAGCAAGGCTTCCTCAGACACAAATAATTTCGTAGCCAATCGTTTAATATAGCCGGATTTTAAAACCTCGTTTTCAAATCGATTAATCATCGTGATCATTTCCATCGATATTTTTGCCTTGCCTTCAATAGAAGAAAAATCGTGTTTAGCCATCAGATTGTTCAATTTAAAATCAAAAACCGACTGAGCATTATTGATCCTTTCCTGAAAAGCGTCGACGCCAAATTTTCTTATAAAAGAATCCGGATCGTTGTCCTGGGCTAAAACAGGGATTTTAACATTCATACCTTCATCGATTAACAGATCAAAGCTACGCAACATCGCCGATTCACCTGCTTGATCGGCATCGAATAACATAACGACATTTTTTGTATACCGGCGAATCAATTTGATCTGCTCCAAAGTTAACGCGGTCCCCAAAGAGGCCACGATGTTCTTGACCCCGGATTGAAATGGCATGATAAAATCCATGTAACCTTCAACGATAATAACCGCATCTTGACGCAGGATTTCATCCTTCGATATATTCAAACCGTAAAGATGATGCCCTTTGGTATAGACCGCTGTTTCCGGAGAATTAATATATTTCGCGGTGCCGTCTTCCTTGATCGTTCTTGCCCCAAAACCAATACACTGATGTTTGATATCCCAGATGGGAAACATCACCCTGTTTCTAAAACGATCGTAATACCCTTCGTTATTTTCCCGAGCGATGATCACTCCGGATTTTTCCATCAGGTCCAAACTAATATTCTGTTTTTTCAAATAACTTAACAAGCTATCCCACCGGTCTAATGCAAATCCTATTTTCAACTGTTTGACCGTCTCCGGAGGAATGCCTCTTTTTGTGAGATATCCTCTCGCCTCTTGAACAACCGGACTTTTATCCGTCATCAAAATCTGATGAAAAAAATCAACTGCCAAGGCATTGACCGCATGAATAGAGGATTTTAAATTTCCCTGTTTGGAGCCGCTCGATTCTTCTTCGGGGATCATAATCCCAAATTTATTGGCAAGAAAACGCACGGCTTCCGGAAAATCAATATGCTCCTGCTGCATGATGAACGTAATGACGTTGCCTCCCGCAGCGCATCCGAAACAATGGAAAATCTGCTTCTCGGGGCTGACGACAAAAGAAGGCGTCTTTTCGTTATGAAAAGGGCAATTCGCCTTTAAATTTCTCCCTGCCCGTTTTAAGGGAATATACATTGAAATGACCTCAACGATATCGGAACGTTCTAAAACTTGGGCGATAACGTTGTCTGGAATAAATCCCATTGATTACTCTCCTAAGACAGGGCGATAATCGAATACAGGCATTCTAAAGGAAAACTCTGAATCAAATCTGATCGTCTCAAAACAATAAAACTGAGTTGTTCATTAAAACGATCATGAATTCTCTGCAAAGTAACTGCGCAACTGCTTATTTTTTAGAGAATGTAACGTCTCAATTTTTTAATTTAAAAACGGAGAGATTCAATTTCTCGTTGGGAAAAAATTTGCTTATGAAACCATTGAAACAAGTTTCATAAAAACCCGGTGAAAGGTCATTGACATACGAACTTAAGAGCGATTTTTTTACATGCTTATTCAAAATTTCTAAATCCCACACCTGAAAGAAAACTAAAACCAAACTACAGATCAACAATCCGCGGACAACAGAGACAATCAATCCACCCCATTTATCTAAAATAGGGTGCGCTTCCATCTTGATGACAACCATCGAACCTTCCCGCACCAGCTTAAAAACCAAAAGAACAATCGTCAACAGTAAAAGGAAGAAAAAAACCTTCGCCGTCGAATCTGAAACAAAGGAAGTTCGATCACTGACGAATTTGGCTAATGTCCCAAAGTAGTGAAACGTAACAAAAATGGAAACTAAAAGCCCCAACAGTTTAAAAGCTTCCGTGATAAAACCCTTCTTAATGCCAATGAAGATAATCCTGCCCAAGATGAGAATAAGAAAGATATCTATCCATCTTATTTGTTGTAATATCTCAATAAACATAATTAAATTTTATTCCAAAATTTTTTAAAGTATAACATAGGTGTTCCAAGGTGTCAAGAAAGCGCTTTCTATTTTTAAAGCAAAATATGTGGACATAAACCGCTGATAGTCTTAACTTTATAACCTCCGACATGTCTAGTATAGTCAAAAGTAAACTTGACAAGGCTGATAGAAAATGCTATCTTTCCACTCATGAACAACTCAATCTTACAAAATGAAAAAAGTTTGCAGGAACAGATCAATCGAGCGAATAAAGAATTATCGATCCTCTATAATATCAGTAACGCCATGCGGACCACCCTTGAGTTAAACCATATCCTTTATATTATTCTCACCGGAGTGACCGCGCATACGGGATTAGGATTTAATCGGGCCATTCTATTTTTGGTCAATAATAAAGATCGTTTACTGGAAGGGAAAATGGTCATTGGTCCCGATTCTGGAGAACAGGCGGATAGGATCTGGAGATATATTAAAGAAGCGAATCAAAACCTTGAGGATCTGATTACCGCTGATAAGATATCGCAGCGGACAACCCAATCCAGTTTATTCAAAGCGATCAAAGAACTGAAAATTCCTTTAGATAAGAACAATGCCTCTTTGTTATCGATGGCTTATTACCGAGGAACCCCTCTGCATATCACCAAAGACATGATCGCTCAATATGCCAATGATCCTTTGCTGCAGATATTTCGTACTAACGAATTAATCATCATGCCTTTAAAATCTAAAGATCAAGTCAAAGGAATTATTATCGCCGACAATTTGTATACGCAGAAACCTATCACGGAAGATGATCTGAAAATTTTTACCATGTTGGCCAACCAGGCGGGACTGGCGATTGAAAATTCCCAGCTTTACGAACAAGTCGTTTACAAAAGCCATACCGATTCTTTAACCGGTTTGTGGAACCATGGTTTTTTTCAACACACGTTGAATCTCGAAATCGAGAAAGCCAAAGAAAACGGAACTCCTCTCACATTATTGATCATTGACCTCGATAATTTTAAGAAACTGAACGATACCTACGGGCATCAAAACGGCGACCTCGTCTTAGTGGATTTAGCCAAAATCTTAAGTGAATTTTCCAGAGAAACTGATTACGTCTGTCGATACGGGGGCGAAGAATTTTCAATCATTTTACCGCAAACGGCCAGACAGCACGGATTAGCCATCGCAGAAAGAATCCGAGAAAAAATCGGGAAACATCTGTTTTCTCAACATGCAATTTTTAAGAATTTGACCGTGACGGTGAGCATCGGATTAGCGACGTTCCCAACGGATGCTCACAACCAAGGCGAATTAATTGCTAGAGCGGACAAATCAATGTATATCGCCAAGTTCGGAGGGAAAAACCGAGTCTATGCGCATGAACTGGAGGACGATTAATTAGACGGAAACTTCTTCGGCTTCTGCAACAGCAACCTTCTTTTCTTCCCGGAATTTCACCGAAACAATTTTAGAAACACCCGTCTCCTGCATTGTAATTCCATACATAATATCCGAGTAGGCGATTGTCTTTTTGTTGTGAGTTATAACGATGAATTGGGCGATCTTAGCAAATTCTTTGAGGAGCTGCGCAAAACGTCCCACGTTTGATTCATCCAACGCCGCATCAATCTCGTCCAGCACACAGAAAGGACTCGGACGCACTTTAAAGACCCCGAAGATCAAAGCAATCGCGGTCAATGTTTTTTCTCCACCGGATAACAATCCGATGTTCTGCAGTTTTTTGCCCGGAGGCCGGGCGATGATTTCGATCCCGGATTCCAATACGTTTTCGGGATCCAACAAGACAAGCTGAGCCTCGCCCCCGCCGAAAAGCGCCCGGAAATAAATCCGGAACTCTTCGCTGACTTTCATAAAGGTATCCATGAACATTTGCCGCGTCGTTCGGTTAATTTTGCTGATCGTCTGATGAATCGATTCTTTCGATGTCAAAAGGTCGCTTTGCTGCTTTGTTAGAAATTCAAAACGCTGCCGGAGTTCCTCAAATTCTTCAATCGCGACCAGGTTGACGGAACCAAAAGATTCGCATCGCTTTTTAAGACGTTCGATTTCAATGAGTAAATTTTCTTCGCTATTGAATTCTCCCGCATCAGCAACCGGTTCCTGCGACGGTTCCGGAGAAACAAGAAGCTCATCAAGATTCAACTTGTAAACTTGCGCCAAACGATCTTTGATCTCTCTCTCGCTAAATAAAAGTTCCTGTTCTTTCATCTGCTGCTGATGTTCTTGATTTTTGATTTCAGCCAATTCTCCTTCGGTAACAATCATATTGCCACGAATACTGTTTAACCGCTGCGTCACATCGTTACGCTGATTCTCAAATGCCCGCAAAGTGTCCTTTAACGATTTTTGCTGCTCTTGGTCCCGTTCGATTTGATCTTTTAACGCGGCGATTTCATCTTCAATTTTCTGTCTTTTCAAAGCATACTGGCTGTTCTCTTCATCAATTCGTTTGATTTCTTCCCAGCCGTCTTCCAGCGATTCCGTAAAGAGCCGCAGATTGTCTTGAAGGCTCTGCTCTTTATCTTTTACAGATTGCAATTCTATTTCCGACTGGGCGATGGCGACCGCGACTTCTTCTTTCTGCTGGGATTTCCGGTTGATGCTGATTTGGCGGTCTTTGATGTTGGTTTGAGACAGCTGCGTTTCCTGATTAATATTATTGAGCTGGCTGATTAATTCGTCTTCTTCGACTTTAAAGATCGCCAAACTCTTCTGCACTTCTTCCAGTTCCACGTTGACGATTTCAAGCTCGCCCAAAAGTTTTGACGAATTCTCCAGAATATCATTTTTCTGGGCTTCAAAAATAGAGATATTCTTTTCCTCGATCTGAAAAGCTTTAGAAATTAATTCCAGCCCTTGTTCTGCCTCGCTAATTTTCTGACACAAACTGCCTCTGGAAACGTTTAAATCCTGGATCTTCTGATCTAACACCTCGATCTTGGATACAAATTGTTGAGGATCCAGTTCTATAAATTTCGCCTCACAAATGATTTCATATAATTTGGATTCGGGACCAAACGTCGCCGATTCTTTTAAAGAAGGATATTTCTCCAAATCAAACGGATGGAATTCTTTCACTTTCCCGATGATCCCGCTTTGATTTTCCAACGGAGGCACGCTGGTAATCAAACGGCCGTTAACAATCGGATCAGGAATATCCTGATATTGAACGCGCAACTCTTCCGTAAAAGCTTTTTGGGAAAGGAAGATGACTTTCTTTTTTTCTGATTCAACTAATTCCTGGTCTATGTTTTTCAGCTCTAGATTCAATTCACTTAACGCACCGGATTTCGCTTCTTTCTCCCTTTTTAATTCCTCATTTTTTTTCGTTGTAATCGTGATCTCGGCACAGATATCACGCAGTTTGCCATCGATCTCTTCTTTTTCTCCGGCCACTTTGACATTTTCCAGCTCCAGGCGGCGCTTTTTCGCCAAGGCCCCCTGAAAATCTTTCATGTTTTCGGACAACTCATTTTTGAGACGGACCTGATGGGAGGTTAACGTTAAAATTTTTTCTTCGTCAGTTTTAATGCTCGTTTTATCTAATTCTATCGCCTGAACGATTTGACCCAACTCTTGTTTTTTCTGCTCAATCAAACTCAAATTGCGTTCCATCATTGTGTTCAAAGCGGTTAATCCTTGATTTAATTCCTGGATTTTTTCTTGCTGTTGGCGGCATCGTTCGATGATCGTTGTTTTTTGTTGATTCAGACGTGTCTCATTCAAAGCCAAATTTTCTAACCGTTCCTCGTTAAACTCGATTTGACGGGCATTGATCTCCAGCGTACTAGCCAATTTCATCTCTTCTGTGTTGGACTCATCCATCTTTTGTTCAAGTTCCGACAGTAGACTGCTCTCATAGGTCACGATATTATTGAGCTCATCCAATTCTTCTTTAAGTTTAATTTGACGATCCTTCAACTCTTGCAAAAAACGGATCATTTCATTTTTCTTATCAACAAACGCGAGTAATCGCTGTCGGGCCAACTGGGTCTCAAGCGTTTTCAATTTTTCAAATTCCTCTTTATACCGCCGAGCTTTGCTGGCCTGCCGTTCAATGGACCCAATCTGCCTCTTGACCTCTAAAATGATGTCATTAATCCTTATCAGATTATTTTCTGTTTCCTTAAGCTTATTGAGCGCTTCCCGTTTTCTGGATTTATATTTTGTAATACCTGAGGCTTCATCCAAAATAATCCGCCGGTCTTCCGGACGCGCACTGACCACCAGATCAACTTTGCCTTGCTGAACTAAAGAGTACGCCTCGGCACCGACGCCCGTTCCCATAAAAAGCTCAAGAATATCTTTCAGACGGACAACCGTTTTATTCAGCAAATATTCGCTCTCCCCGGAACGGAACAATCGTCTGGTGACCGTGACCTCATTATATTCGATCGGAAGGATCTTGGATTCATTGGAAAAAACCAAATGGACTTCAGCAAAACCCAGCCCTTGCTTGCTGTCCGTTCCATTAAAAATGACATCTTCCATCGCCGAACCACGCAGTTCCTTAACGCTCTGCTCACCTAAAACCCACCGAACGGCATCGAAGATATTGCTTTTACCGCAACCATTAGGCCCGACGACCGCTGTAATCCCCGGCTCAAAATTAAGAATTGTTTTATCGGCAAAAGATTTGAACCCGAACATCTCTAATCTTTTAAAATACATCGCTCAATCCCCTCTCAACAATAAAATTTAATCTCACCAAAAACACGACCGCGCCATAACCATCTTCCCGTATTTTTAAGAAAAATGGACATTATGATTATTTCTTGTTCAAAATTTCTTTGACTATTCTTATGGTCTCATTGAGACTGGTAAACTTAGGCAGGGAATCTTCTGGAATGACAATTCGATATTTTTTTTCTATACCAGCCAGGATTTCGAGCGCCATCATGGAATCCATTCCTAAATCTTTCACAAAATTTGCATTTGCGTCAATTTCACTCGGATCCGTCTCTAGTACCTCTGCAACCAACTCACGTATATCTCTTTCCACACCTGTTGATGCACTAGATGCCATAAATTTCCTCCTTAAGTTAAGCTATGAACACAGGGATATACGACCATCAAGAACAAAGGGAAAACTAAGAAACCAAAATTTCTCAACAGGAAAAATTCCATTTCTTTCCATTCACCCACATATGCGTAAAATATTATAGGATTGACTGACTGTCAATTATTATTTCGTATTTCTTTGATTAATAAGGGGTTAAAATTCTTACCAGAATGAAAAAAGACAAACTTTTAATACGAATCCTATCGATTATATTTTGGATTTCTAATCGAAAAGAATATCCGGATTGACATCCGCCCCATAATCAACGTCTTTTATGCCAAAACCAAAAAGCCGTAAGAAATCCTCATCATACCCCTTCACATCAGCGATTTGCTGAACATTCTGACTGCTGACATTCTTCCAGAGTTTATTGACTTCATCTTGCACATCCTGACGCATCTCCAGATCATCGATGCGGATCCTTCCTGCGGAATCGACCGAAATATCTTTTCCCTGATAAACCCGTTGAGCAAAGAGACGATAGATCTGCTGGATACAATCCTCATGAATCCCCTTCTGCTTCATGACCCGCATTAACAGGACAAAATAAAGCGGAATAAATGGAATCGCAGAACTTGATTGAGTGACCAAGGCCTTATTGACCGAGACCAGCGCCCGGCCATTCCTTTTTTTAAGGCGTTGATCCATCTTGTGGGCTGTTTGTTCAAGATGATCTTTGGCGGCGCCAATCGTACCATTGCGATAAACAGCTGTCGTGATCTCCGGACCGATATAAGAATAAGCGATCGTAATAATTCCTGGAGCTAACAACTTGGCCTGATCCAGTGCATCGATCCACATCTCCCAGTCCTCTCCCCCCATGACTCCGACGGTTTGGTCAATTTCATCCTGGGTGGCCGCGGGGAGTGTGACTTCAATCACTTGATTGGTTTCGAAATCAATCGATTTATTCGTATAGGGAATACTTCTCGGTTTTAAAACTGATTTAAAAACCTGTCCTGTTTTAGGATGAGTCCGTCGGGGAGAAGCCAGGCTATAGATCACAAGATCAATGCTTCCCAGATCCTTCTTGATGGTTTCCATCACTTGCTGTTTCATGTCATCAGCGAAGGCATCCCCGTTAAAACTTTTGGCATAAAGTTTTTCGGCCTTAGCGAATTGTTCAAAGGCAACCGAATTGTACCAGCCGGCAGTAGCCGTTCGTTTATTCTCACAGGGCCTTTCAAAAAAAATACCAACGGTCGAGGCCTTGGCCCCAAACGCGGACACAATGCGCGAAGCCAAACCGTAACCGGTCGAAGCCCCAACGACTAAAACATTTTTAGGCCCCTTAATACTTGGATGGCTTTTAACATAATCGATTTGCTGCTTAACATTCATTGCGCATCCAACAGGATGGGCAGTCGTACAAATGAACCCGCGAATTTTAGGCTGAATAATCATCTCTTCTAATTTTCCTTTGATTAAATATTAAAACACCACTTACAAAAATCAATCTGTCACCGACGCTTTTTTGGCCACGATCACGATTCCAGAGGTCGTCACCGCGAATCTTTTGCGGTCTAATTCCAGATCATATCCGATCTTCGAATGCGGCGGAATGGTCACCTGTTTGTCAATGATGGCATTCTTGATCCTGGCATGAGACCCAATGACCACGCCTTCCATGAGCACGGAGTCAGAGACAACGGCCTGATCTTCAACGCAAACGCTGGAGGACAAGACCGACCGGATGATGTCCGCACCTTTAATGACACATCCGCTGGAAATCAACGAATCAACAATCGATCCGGAACTTTGAGGTGTGCTGATCGTCCTGACCGGAGGATATTGTTGATGATAGGTTCGAACCGGCCATTCCTTGTCGAATAAATTGAATTCGGGCTTTGGTCGGACCAAGTCCATGTTAGCTTGATAATAGGCATCCCGCGTACCGATATCCCGCCAATATTTCGGTTGTTTCCTCTCATTCACAAAATTATACATGTAAATTTTTCTTTTATTTTTCAGCATCTGCGGAATAACATTCTTGCCAAAATCATGATCCGAAATCGACTCGGCGTCCTTTTCCAACTCTTCGATCAAAACCTCCCGGTTAAACAAATATATTCCCATCGAAGCGAATATCTGGGAAGGATCGTTAGAAACGGTCTTGGGATGGTCCGGTTTTTCCTGAAACCCGCAGACTCGTTGTTCACTATCGACCTGAAGAACACCGAAATTCGGAGAATTTTCTTTGGGCATCTGGAGGCAAGCGACGGTCATGTCCGCGTTCCTCTCCTGATGCAGATCGATCATCTTTTTATAATTCATTTTATAAATATGATCTCCCGCCAAGATCAGGACCATCTTAGGTTCTTGGTCGTGAATCGCATAGATGTTCTGATAAATGGCGTCGGCCGTTCCTTTGTACCAGTCCGAACTGATGCGCTGTTGCGGAGGAATCATATCAATAAACTCCCCTAACTGCGTTGAGACGACATCATCCCACCCGTGTAAAATATGTTTTTGCAATGAGAAAGATTTATATTGGATCAAAACGAAAATCCTTCTCAACCCCGAGTTGATACAGTTGCTCAACGTAAAATCAATGATCCGGTAAATCCCACCGAAAGGCACAGCCGGTTTGGCCCGGTCCCGGGTAAGAGGATCCAAACGTTCTCCTTTCCCCCCAGCCATGATAAATGTTAATACTTCTCGCATAGATACACCCTTCTCTAAAATTAATTAAAAAATCAAACAATGAAAACCATTATACGCATAAGCAAATCATTTTTCAAACGGCTTTTTATGAACGGTCCAAATTTTTTGGGCAAAAAAATCATTGAGCCGCTTCTAATTTCTTCAGGCTCTCTTTTAATCCTTCATGGTTCGCGTCCACGCTTAAACCTTTGTTGAATTCCTCCCGGGCCAAATCTTTTTCCCCCAGCTCCAGATGAGAAAGACCGAGTTTATGGTGGATATTGGCCAAGTCTTTATTCGTTGTTAAAGCCAGCTCAAATACTTTTTTCGCGGTTTTAAATTCTTTTTGATCATAAAGTAAATCCCCGATCTTAACAAGATCACCCACGGCAATGGGATCCAGCTTATACGCCTGGTTCAAATATTCCAAGACTTTATCGTATTGCTTATTTTTCGCGTAGGCCCTGGCTGCGGTAAAATATCCTTTCGGTTTTTGCGGCTCGAGTTGAATGATCTTCAGATATTGTTTAATGGCATTCGGAAAATCCTCCAGGTTTTCATAAGCAAGAGCCAAATCATATCTCAGTTCCGTATCCCGCTGGATCACCATGGTCGCAATCCGGAAATTCTCGAAGGCCTTCTCATGATCCCCGCGCTTGCCGTAAATCTTTCCCAGAATTTTATAAGGATCCACGAATCCCGGAGAAACTTTCAGCGCTTCTTGAGCCTCAGCGAGAGCGGCATCATCAAAACCTAAAGCCTCCAGCGTGAAAGCGCGATTCACCTGTGGGAACGGGGTGACCGTCATGGCCGCCAATCGTTTCAAATCCATGCCCTTGGCTTTCCACTGAGACAGATCAATTTGATACTGATCAATGATCGGTTTGTTTTCCGGTGTGTCTTTAAGAAAAATCACGGCATCGTAATCAAAATAAACAATAGCCCATTTCTTATCGAAAAAATATTTTAATGTCGCTTCCGGAACAGGGAATTGAATCGAATTCAGCAAAGCGCCGGTGATGTTCAGCTTCTCGATCGTCTTATCGAAAAGCTCTTTATCAACGACGTCTCCCCACATTTTTTGATATTGTTTGAAAAAAGCGGCGCCGTAAACCTCGGTGCGGCCGTCGATAAACACTTTTATGTCCGGGAAACATCGGCCCAAAAGATACGCCCCGGAATTGAAATCGTTGAAGAAGTTTCCCTGAACCTTGTTGTTCACCAAAAAATCGACCGCTTTATTCGGGTAAAAGCGCTGCGAAACCCCGCCGTATTCACTTTTACGTTCATATTTGTCAAAATCAAAATATCCCCGGTCGGTTAACAGGATCCCGAAGTTGATGATCCAAAAACAAAAACACACTTTCACAAAAACAGCGGTGAGAAAACGGAATTTCTCCTCCGTAAATCTGATCGGACAAATATCATAAAGTTTGATATTCATAATATTCGTCATACATACCAAATAGGCGGCAAAGGAAAAAAAGATGAGATTTCTTTTGGCGACCAGAGAAAAAGCCAGAAAGGCCAGCCAAAAAATAAATACACCGATATCCAATCGGCGCAGATTAACAAGAAAACTATAAAAGGAAAGCAAAATAAGCAATCGATACTGCGGATAGTTCTGAAGCGAAAATAAATCCCCGGAGGTGATCGGCCGTTGCAATTCCTGGATGTTGTCAAAAAAGACCTTTGATTCCCCCGGGACCTGCAGGAGAACTTTGATCGGATAGTAGGCCCCTTCCAATGTCAAAGGATTGAGAAAACAGGCCAAAACAGCGAAAATAAATGCCCATTGTAAATTCAGATACTCTTCATCGGTGAGGCGTCCGACTTGACTCCACTCCTGGGGCAACTTCATATAACGTTTGATCAATTCACTGAAGATTGATATTAAAATGATAAAAGGCCCCAGGAAGAAAAACCCATGAACGTTGCTCCATAAGACCTGGACCAGGAATAAAGCGTAGATCGCCCATCGTCTATGAATAAATGCCGCAATAATAAAAATGTCGATTCCGAAAAACAAAAGGCTGAAGATATCGGGACGGATCGTAAAACGCGATTGATAAACCAGCAAGACCAACAATAACATAAAAGCGACGGCCATCTGTTTATTGCGATTATAACAAAGGAAGAAAAAAATCATCATTGTCATCATCACAACGATGGTCTGCATCAAGATTAGTCCGTCTGTGCCCTGAAATTTATAAATGGTGGAAACCAAAACCTGGAATAGCCATTCATGGTTAACCCATGCTTTGCCTGGGATGGAACAAGACAGCACATCGTATCCGGGGACAAATCCATGATCCGTAATAAACCGTCCCGTGGCGATGTGCAGCCACAAATCAGGATCTCTCACTTCGACGCTGGAGGCAAAAGCGGTCAGACCAAAAACCAAACCGATCAAAATTAACCCAATGAAATAATTGAGCTTCTCTGCTATTCGTTCAACCATACCAGATTCTTTTGCTTCGATCTTCTCCTCTATGTTATCCATGTTTTCCTCGCGAAAAAAAATCAATGCCCCAATGATTTTAACACAAAATGTTCCTGACCTTGATCAACAAAATTAAATTCTCCGTCAAGCGCGATGGTTGGTCTGATGCTCAAAGGTTTATACTCGATCGCCGCGGCCAACAATTCTTTGGTGTAGGCATGCAATGGATTATTAAAAAGTTCGTCTGTTTTCGCCAATTCAACGATCTTCCCTTTATAAATAACTCCGACCCTTCGACTGATCCGCTTGACAACTTTTAGATTATGCGAGATAAAGATATAGGTTAAATTAAATTTCTTTTGTAACGTTAACAATAAATCAATAATCTGCGATTGAATGATAACGTCTAAAGAAGAGACCGCTTCATCCAGAATAAGCAATTTCGGTTTAACGACCAAAGCCCGGGCGATGGCGATCCGTTGACGTTCGCCACCGGAAAATTCATGCGGAAAACGGTTCAACACATCCGCGGACAACCCTACGTCTTTGAGCAAACCGCTGAAAAATATTTCTTTGTCGGCCAATTTCATTTCTTTCTCAAATAGCATCGCTTCATCAAGCAGCTGAAAAACGCGAAAACGCGGATCGAGGCTGCTGTAAGGGTCCTGAAAAACCATTTGTAGCTGTTTGCGCACCTGGCGCATCTGTTTGCCTTTGAAAGGCGTGATGTCCTGCCCTTCAAAAACGATCCGGCCGGCATCGAAAGGAATTAATTTCAGGATGATCCTCCCCAGCGTCGTCTTTCCCGAACCCGACTCCCCCACCAACCCCAAACTCTGACCCTCTGCGACCGTCAAGTCGACATTATCAACGGCCTTCAGGACTTCGGATGGCTTTCCGCCCCAACGCTGTTTCAGCGGAAAATATTTTTTGATTCCTTGGAGTTCTAACAGCATTTTTTAAATCACCATCTTCTGTTTCAACTGTTGCGTAAAAGGGTGCCGGGGATGTTGCCAAATGGATTTTGTTTCACCGGATTCAACCATCCGGCCATTGGCTAAAATCGCGACCTGCTCCGCCAGGTGGACAACCATCCCCAAATCATGGCTGATCAATAAAATCGTCATCTTCAGTTCATCCCTTAACTTCCGGAACAATTCCATGATGTGTGCCTGCAGAGTCACATCGAGGTTGCTCGTCGGTTCGTCCGCAATGATCAAAGACGGAGACGCCGCGATGGCCTGGGCGATCATCGCCCGTTGGCGAAGCCCCCCGCTTAATTGATACGGATAACTATTCAGGATCCTTGGGGGATCATCAACGCCGACTGTTGTCAAAAGACGAACTATTTCATCGTTGATCTTTGGACCGGATAACGTCGTATGCTGTTTCAATACTTCCCCAATTTGAAATCCGATCGTGAACACAGGATTAAATGCATTCAACGGTTCCTGAAACACCATCCCGATTTTCTTACCGCGCATCAAACGCATCTGGTTTTCAGAAAGATTCATCAGATCCTGTCCCTCCCAGACAATCGCACCTTTTTTCATATAGAGTGCCTGTGGCAAGAGCCTCAGGATCGCCAACCCCGTCGTTGTTTTTCCGCTGCCGGAACTTCCAACGAGGGCCGTGATTCGATTGCGGGGGATTTCCAGATTCAAATCATTGACCAATAACGTCTCCTTGTTAAATTCCTGGACGGCCACGGTCAAATGATTAATTTTTAGGATCGCATCCTGCATTCTATTTTCTTTCTGCTTTCATCATCGGATCCAAACAATCCCTCAAGGTATCGCCGATGATATTAAAACTGATCACCGTCAAAAAGATAAAAACCCCCGGCCACAAAATCCACGGGGCAAATTTAATACGCACAATACTCATATTATCGGACAGCAGATTCCCCCAACTCGCGTAAGGATCCTGAATGCCGAGGCCAATCAGACTTAACGCGGATTCACCCAAAATGTAGCCCGGGATTGAAAGCATGACCGCGGCGATCGAATACGAAACCGTGTGTGGCAGGATATGCCTCAGAATGATTTTAAAATCGGATAACCCCAGGCTCTTGGCCGCTAGGACATATTCCCTCTCGCGCAACGAAAGACACATCCCGCGGATGATCCTGGCCAGACCGGCCCAACCGATGAACGAGAGAATCACCACAATCGCGAAATAAATTTGCACGGAATTAAAATCATCCGGCACCGCCGCGCGCAACGCCAACAAAAGATAAAACCCCGGGACCATCATCACCATCTCGCATAGGCGCATCAAAACATTATCAATCCATCCGCCGTAGAATCCAGCGACTCCCCCGACAATCAATCCAATCGAGAACGAAATCAGCACCCCGATCAATCCAATTGACAAGGAAATCTGCGCGCCGTAAAGAATCCTAGACCAAAGGTCCCGCCCCCGGCTGTCCGCGCCTATCAAATAAAGCCGTGCGCCTTCCTGAACACCCACCAAATGCAACCGGGACGGAATCAACCCCAACAACTTATATTCATCGCCTTGCACAAAGAGACGGACAGGAAACCGCCGCGTTGTATCCGTTTGATAAACCCGCCGATAAAATTCATTGAACGTCAACGTCTGACCGTAAATGTACGGCCCAACCCATTTCCCTTCATCAAAAAATCTGACTGGTGTCGGTGGGCAATAAGAATAGTTGCGGTCTTCGTTGCGGTATGAATACGGGGAAAGAAAATCCGCGAAGATGGCTCCGGCATAAAAAATAAATAAAATCATCGCGCAGCAGACGGCCAAACGGTTTTTCTTGAAACTCCGCAGCGCCAATTGAAATTCACTTACATGTTCAGTGTTTCTTGTCATATCTGATCCGCGGATCGAGTTTCGCCAATAACACATCCGCCAGCAAATTACCGATAATAAAAAGAACTCCCCCCATTAACATATTGGCCATAACGAGGTAAATATCTTTCGAACGGACCGCAGTTAACATCAATGACCCCAATCCCGGCCAACTGCAGATGATCTCAATGAGCGCGGCCCCGCTCAACAACCCCGAGAATTCATAACCCAACAGCGTCACCAGCGGATTGATCGCATTACGCAGGGCGTGCCAATAAATCACCCGGTCTTCCGGTAAGCCCTTCGCCCGGGCCGCCAGGATATATTGTTGACTTAACACATCCAGCATGTTTCCCCGCATAATCTTTTGCAACGCGGCAATGGAGCCGATCGACAAAGCCAACGTCGGAATGATGAGATGTTTCAAAAAATCCATCGACCTGACGAAAAAATTCATGTTTTCGAAATCCGGCCCATGCATCCCCCCCAACGGCAGAAAATTCGTCTGGCTGGCGAGAAAAAGAAAAACCAACGCCAAAAGAAAGCTCGGCAGAGATAAACAGATAAAAGAAAAAAACTGAATGCATCGATCGATCCAGCGATTCCGGTGCAAGGCCGCCCAGATGCCAAGAGGAATCGCGATCATCCAAGTGAACAAAAAACTGGCCAGAGACAAAACAAACGTATTAAATAACCGCCCGGCGATCACTTTCGCGACCGGGATATTAAAATAAAACGAATAGCCGAATTCCAAATGAAATAAATTATAAACCCAATGAATGTATTGCTGAAACATGGGTTTATCCAGCTGATACATCTTCTGATAATGGCCGATCGTTTCTTCAGAAACCTGCGGATCCATGCGGATGGTGTCCAAAAAATTCCCCGGGGTGATTTGCATCAAGATAAAAGTCAATAACGTCATGCCCAAGACCATCGGGATGGCGACCAACAATCTTTTAAGAATATATCGTCCCATATCTTATCGATATTCTTTCTTAATATAAATCTCTTCCAGATTATGGAAAACACCGCCAAAATTAGTCGGGTTCAGGTTTTCAAATTTATTGCGGACCGCCGACAACTTGGCGCTCAGGACCGTGTAAATTAAAGGAAGCTTTTCCGCGACAATCGCCTGAAATTCATCGTAAAAAACCTTGCGTTTATTTTCATCCAGCTCCTGAACGCCCAAGTCAAAGATTTCATCGAGCCGTTTTTCCCAACTTGTGGCCGGAGTTGTTTGCTTGGGATACCACAAATGCAGCTGACCCGTAGACGCCCAGACATTCCGCCCGAAATGCGGCTCCACCCCGCCGGTCAATCCCAACACTATCGCTTCCCATTCAAAGGTCGAATTCAATTTGCTGACCAGGATATTAAATTCCAAAGGCTGAAAATTGATCTTCATCCCCAATTTTTCCAAATCGTGACGGATAATAGCCGCTATATCGACCCGTTCGGTATTGTCCGCGTTCGTATAAAGATTAAATTCAATATCATGTCCTTGAGAATCTTCGAGAATGCCATCCTGATTTCTATCAATAAAGCCGGCCTTTTGCAAGAGTTCCTTTGCCTTCGTTAAATCATAATCGTATTGGACAACGTTCGTGTTATTAAAAAACCCTGCCCCTTCCGTCATTGCGGAAGACTGGGGATAACCCAATTTATTTTTCACAATTTCAATGATCTTTTGTTTGTCAATGACATGCGCGACCGCCTGACGGAATTCGAGTTTTGAAAACCAGGAAAGCTTGATCGGATCGACAAAAGGTTTATTTGTTTTAGGATTGATTCCCGGGTTGAGATTGAAGGTAATGAAATTACTGCTCGACGACGGCCCCATGTCATAAATCGTAAAATCATCATTCTTTTCCAACGGCTTCAACAATGAAAAATCCATTCCTCTCAAAACATAATAATCAATTGATCCTTCGAGAAATTTGAGGAGCTCGACATCCGCGCTTTGAACGATCAGATAAATGATTTTGTTAATATAGGGCAATTGATCTCCGTCTACTGATTTACGCCAATATAACGGATTCCTTTCAAGAATAATTTGCTGGCCCGGAACATATTTAGCAAGTTTATACGGGCCGGTCCCGATAATTTCCCTGGGATCGGTGTCAATGCCCCAGGTAAAATTAAATTTTCTTTCTGTGACGGTTTTTTCTAATTTATGTTTCGGGAGAATCGGTTGGCTCATGACCCACAAGAATGGAGCAAATTTACTCTGAAGGGTAAATTTTACAGTAAAGTCGTCTATTTTCTCGACTTTGGGAGTCTGTCCATTGATTGTAAAGATGTCGCGGGAAGAAGTCGGAATATTCAGATTATAAATCAGTTCATTAAAAGTGAAGACCACATCATCGGCATTGAATTGGAAACCGTCAAACCATTTCACATCGCGGCGCAGATGAAAAATCCATGTAAGGCCGTCCGGAGAGATCTTCCAGCTTCGCGCGAGATGAGGTTCGACTTTCAAATCAACGGCGTTCACCCGGGTCAGTCCTTCGAAAAGATAGGCTGTGATCTCCGAGGTGGAAACCTCTTTGGCAATGATTTCATTAAAGGATTTGGGATCTGAAGTGGTGGTTAAGACCAGTTTACCGCCGTAACGAAAAGGGTGGGTATTCTCAGCGGTGCTCAACGGAAGGAACGCCGCCCAAGAAAGAAATAAAATAAAGAAACCGATGATATTTTTACAAAATAAAGAACCCCAAAAACTATTGGGGATTTGAAGGATTTTCAGAAGTGGCTGGTTGGGGATTCGCTTGGGATTCATCCTTTTTAACATCCTCTCCTGTTTCCTTAGTTTCTTTAATTGGATTGACTGTTGCGTTATCGACCGGTGCTTGGGCTTGCGAATCTTTCTGATCCGCCGGTTGTCGGGTCATCGGTAGCGTTGCGTTATGACGCGGACGATCGCTCATCAGAGAACGCTCTTTTTTAGCAGAAAAAAAAGCCAATGTTAAGCAAGTCGTGATAAAAAAAACCACCAACACCGTCGTTGTTTTAATCAAAAACACATTCGTCTTGGCCCCAAACATCGACTCAGCCGAGGCAAATCCTTCGGTTAACCCGCCACCTCTTCCGGATTGCATGAGAATAATCGTGGCGAGCAAAATACAAATCATTGCATGAATGACCATAACAAATCCTATCATAATAACCTCTCTTACTTTATTGAGACACTATGAATACTTTATTATTATTCTTAATCCAAAAATTTCAACTGTCTCGGCGCCTTAGCGATTAAGACAACAGGACAACTATTTTAAAACAGGACAGCAATTCTTAACGATCTTGGAAAACGAATCAGCCTGCAAACTCGCGCCACCGACCAACGCCCCATCGATATCAGTCTGTGAAATTAATTCGCGGATGTTTTCCGGTTTGACGCTTCCGCCATACTGGATACGGATTTCTTCAGCGGTCTCTTCACCATATTTCGTTTTCAAAAGATCCCGGATATATTGATGAACCTCCTGGGCTTGCTGCGCGGTTGCGGTCTTGCCAGTTCCGATCGCCCAAACCGGTTCATAGGCGATGACCATCTTCAAAATTTCCTGCGGAGTAAAACCGGCAAATCCGCCTTCGAACTGATTCTTAATCACCGCAAATGTCTGATTGGCTTCGCGTTCCTTCAGACTTTCTCCGATGCAAACAATGGGGGTGAGTTCATTTTTCAAGGCCGCTTTGATCCGTTTCTGGACCGTTTCGTTGGTTTCGGCAAAAAACTGTCGTCGCTCCGAATGACCGATAATGACGTATTTGACCCCGATGTGTTTCAGCATCGATCCGGCGATCTCGCCGGTAAAAGCGCCAGAATCTTCCCAATACACATTTTGCGCGCCCAATTCGATATTAGTCTCAACCAACAGATCGCTCACTTCAGTCAACGCGGTGAACGGAGGGCAGACAACAATATCAACCTCTTTGACCGTGGAAAGATCTCTCTTTAAGACATTGACCAGTTCAATGGCCTCAAAAGAGGTTTTGTTCATCTTCCAGTTACCGGCAATAATGATACGTCGCATAGAAATAAATTATTTTTTGTCCTGAAGAGCCGCAATCCCCGGGAGCTCTTTTCCTTCCAGAAATTCCAGGGAAGCGCCGCCGCCCGTTGAGATATGGGTCATTTTATTATCTAACTTAAATTTACTGACTGCCGCTGCGGAATCACCTCCGCCGACAATCGTCGTCACACCTTTTAGGCCCGCGAGATATTCCGCGATCTCTTTGGTCCCTTGGGCAAACGCATCGTTTTCAAAAACGCCGACCGGTCCGTTCCAGACTACGGTCTTGGCCATTGAGAGTGTGTCTTTAAACCGCTTGCGGGTTTCGGGCCCGATATCTACGCCCATCCAGCCATCGGGAATGTCTTTGACGATCTTCATGTCCGCGGAAGAATCGAATTTTGTGACGACCACAAAGTCCGAAGAAATCTCGATTTTCACTTTGGCCTTCTTTGCCTTCTCTAATAACGTCCTGGCCACATCGACTTTATCGGCCTCCAGTTTGGAGGTCCCGATATTTTTCCCCTGGGACTTCAAAAAGGTATAAGCCATACCTCCTCCGATCAGAATAGCATCGGATTTGGATAATAGATTCTCTATCATTGTGATTTTGTCCGAAACCTTGGCCCCGCCCATGATCACCACAAACGGTCGGTGGGGATTTTCGACAGCCTTACCGAGGTATTCAATTTCCTTTTCAATAAGAAAACCGGCCACCGAAGGTAAAAATTTGGTGATACCGGCGGTTGAGGCGTGCGCGCGGTGCGCGGTTCCAAAAGCGTCATTCACATAGATATCCGCCAAACTCGCTAAACTTTTCGCAAAGTTCGAATCATTCTTTTCTTCTTCTTTATGAAAACGCAGGTTCTCCAGTAAAATGACCCGTTCTTGACTGCACTCAATCTTTTGACGGATGGCGTCTCCCACACAATCATCTAATTTAAGGACCTTCTCACCCAATAGTTTTTCCAGCTTACGCGCCACGGGAGTCAATCTCAATTCTTCCACGACCTTATCCTGCGGACGGCCCAGATGGCTCATGAGAATCACCTTGCGAGCCCCTTCTTTGAGGGCGTATGTGATGGTGGGCAAAGACTCCTTGATCCTGCGGTCATCCGTAATTTTTAACTCTTTGTCCAACGGAACATTATAATCCACGCGGATAATAACTTTTTTATCTTTGATATTGATATCTTTGATTGTCTTTTTGTCCATAACTGCAACACTCCTCATTATAAATCGTCCATTTATGAGATGAAAAACAGTAAAAATACCCACCTATTATATCCAAGAGGAACTCTTTGTCAAATACTTCAATACAAAGAAGCCACCTGACATCCTGAGGTGGCTCCTTTATCTAAACGCCTTTACCAGCGGTAATTATAAACTATTCTCCTTCGCAAAAATAATAGGAACAGCAGTATTTGCTTCGGAGCAATTATTCTGCTCGGAGAATATTACTGCTAAGCAACACTGGAAAGTTCTATTGCTTTTGCGAAGCAGAATATTTCTTCCGTTTTCCATTAAATTTGTTCTTAAAGATTAAAATTTATCTCATAAATAGCTTTTAACCAAGTTCATCTCCGCTAAAATATTTATAGGAGGTGAGCTTATGGATTTCAAAGACGAACAATGGGCAAACATAGAACCGTTAATACCGAAACCAA
>JAHFFY010000042.1 GCA_023247705.1 Candidatus Omnitrophota bacterium
TCTTCGACAAAAAACTGGGACGCTGGGGACTGGGGCACTAAACCGTTTCTTAAACTTTCCACTCAAGCATCACTGATGACGAATATCCGCCAACAAAACCTTCAACCGCTCCCTGGCCCGGCTCAAAAGAGATTTGACCGCGGACACCGAACAGTTCATGGTCTTGGCAATCTCTTCGTAGGAAAAATCCTCATAACGCCGCAGGAGGACCACCGCTCGCTGATTTTCCGGCAACGAGTTGATCGCTACTTCGATGGCGGCCTGATTTTCCTGAAACAAAATATCCTGGTCAGGCGACGGGATATTGTGATCGGCGATCTGCCGTTTGACTTCGTTGTCATCGACCTCGAAGGGTTCTTCCAAGGAAATAATTTTACGTTTACGCCGACGCGATTCGTTCAAACTCAAATTCTTGGCGATCTCAAACAGCCACGTCTGTACCTTCGCTCTCGGCTGATAAGACGATCCGCTGCGGTAAACACGGATGAAAACCTCCTGGGTCAAATCATCCGCGGTCTGTTCATCTCCCAGAAAACGGAAAATAAAATTCAAAATGCGCTTATAATATCTTTTCATGAGAGTTTCAAAAGCGGCAGGATCACCCTTTTGAAAATCCAGCATCAAAAGGACATCAGGATCAGACAGATACGGGTTGGATTGGTCGTCGGAATTTAAGATGGACACCTTAGCATCGGGATAAGGGATTTATTCCGGTATGCTGATTCAACAAGGAAGAAAACCAAACCGCTTATTCAACGCATTGCCTCCTTGGGAAAAATCCCAAGAAGGCGATTCGTCATTTTACATTTTGATTAAAGAAACAGCTCAGCCCTTCAAAGCGTTTTCCAAATCTTGAATCAAGTCTTCGCTTCCCTCAATCCCGAGAGAAACGCGGATCGTTTCTTTGGTCATGCCGGAGGCAAGCAAAGCCTTCTCGCCCATGGAGGCATGGCTCATGGACCAGGGATGTTCGATTAAAGATTCAACACCGCCCAAGGATTCAGCCAGAGAAAAAAATTTAAGGCTCTTAAAAAATTTATTTAACTCAACTTTGGATGTATCCAACTCAAACGCCAACATCCCGCCGAATCCTTTCATCTGTTTCTTGATCAGGGATTGTTGCGGATGGCTCTTTAAGCCCGGATAATAAACTTTTTTCACCCGCGGATGGCTTTCCAAAAATTTTGCCACCGCCATAGCGTTTTCCTGATGGGCTTCCATCCGTTGGGCCAGGGTCTTGACGCCCCTTAAAACCAGCCACGCATCAAACGGCGCCTGGGAAAGCCCCAGGGCGTTGACAAGAAAACGGATACGATCGCGCAGCGCCTGATCGCGATAAACGATGGCGCCGCCGACCACATCGCTGTGGCCGTTGATATATTTCGTCGTAGAATGAATAACCAAATCCGCGCCGAATTCAAACGGTCTTTGAAAATAAGGAGAAAGAAACGTATTATCGACCACACTGAGACATTTCTTTTCTTGGGCGATCTCGATATTGGACTTAAGGTCAATAATATTTAATAGCGGGTTCGAAGGCGTCTCGATCCAAATCATTTTCGTTTGCTTTCGGATGGCCTTTTTTACCGCGTTCAAATCGCGCATGTTCACAAACGAAAATTCAACGCCGATCTTCGCAAAAACCTGGGCGAACAAACGGTAACTGCCGCCGTAAATATCATCGCCGGTCACGACATGATCGCCGGGTTGAAGAAGAAACAACGTGCCCGTGATCGCCGCCATGCCCGTTGCCGTCACGGAACAGCCGATCCCGCCTTCGAGTGACGCGATATTTTCTTCCAAGGCCGCACGCGTTGGGTTTCCGCTGCGGGTGTAATCATAGCCCTTGTTTTTGCCCAGGGCATCAAAATAAAACGTGGATGTCGGGTAAATCGGGGTGATGACCGAATTAAAACTCGAGTCTTTGGCCACACCCGTGTGGACGGATCTTGTACGGATGTCGTTCATAAAACCTCCTTAAAAAGGATTCTTTAAAAGTGACCCTTATCCCTTCTTAAATTTTATCCAAAATCAACATTAAGTCGATAGCTCACAATTTTTACAAAAGGTTTCTTCTTTGCCTCAAGAATTATTTCTTCACTTAATTTCTGTGCTCCACCATGAACAAGGATACCCCGGGCTTTTTGATCTTTTTCTCGTTGAAGGCATAAAATATAACGACGAAGTTGTTTAATATCCTTTAATGTAGGGCCATTTTGTTTACATTCAACAATTACTGGTTGTTCATTTCGATCAATAAGTAATACATCAAGACGTGTCCTATCTTTAAACACAAATTCTCTCATACGTGCATTGGGATGCGGAAGCAGACCATCTTCTAAACGGCCAGGATAACTTGCTATATAATCAGACAAGGCTCTTTCATATCCGAATCTCCCGGGAAGACTAACCCAGTTGCTTGGATCATTCATAACAGCACAAATTTGTTTAATTGTTTGAGAAGAAATTTGGGAGACAGTTGGACGTAGCTCCCCGATAGTAAACCTATTGGAAGAAGGTAATTTCACGACCAAATCAACATCAGACGGTCCAGTTATTAATTCCCAACGAACCAATATTCTCCGCCCCATTTCACCATCAGGTAATTTATGCCCTTTAGGAACAAGTGGATTCCATTGATAATCCTCGATAGCTTTACCAGTTATTTCTCCTAATCGTCCAATACGATTTCCCCGGAGAGCGACTATGACCATATCACCGACGGCCATTTCATTCATTGCGTTTCTTGCTGTAATCCAACCTTTCCCTCCCTTAGTAGGGCCATGAAGCTTATACCCCCACTTGCTTGCCCAACCAACGGCGACACATTGATTTTTAAACCAACGTTGCCACATTCCCGGATAAACATCTTCCTGACATGCGATTTTCCAAAGTGTCTTCGTATACATCGCCTAACTTCCCTTAAAATTGTTCTACATCAATCATTCTTCACAAACGCAAAACCAAACACGCGCTGGGTGTTTGGATCAATTATTTTAGACGTCATCGACTGCCGCTCCGGCTGCGATGAATCATCTTCATACTTCACGATCAATTTCCACGACGGCTTGGAACGATTGTGCACCTTGGACACCAATTCCTGTCCGAGAAAACATCCTTTGGTGAACGAAACATAATCCTGCTCACTGACATTCAAAAGCATTTCATTCTGATAATCCTGCCCATGGACAGGAATATTGTTCTGCAGCCGAAAAAGTATGAATTCCTCATTGGAAACGGTACTCTTGATATCCGTTTTGCTTAAGACAATTTGACCGGCCTTTTGCGGGATACAAAATTCTCCGGCGTTCGCCGCTTGTTTTCCGTTTAAATCAAAATAAACTTTGTAATCTTCTCTTTTGACGACAACTTTACTTAGCTTAACAAATCGCTCGATATGTTTCAACAAAGCATCAACAAAAGACGACTGAAGCACAATCAAATATTGGTCCGCGGCAATTTTTAGTTGATCAAACGTGGCAATGATTTTGCCATGGACATCCAGAAAGGCGTTGTGCGGCCGGTCCACGGTGTTGGATGTTAACCCATTTAAAAACTGAGCAGCGTTGTTTTCAATGCTCAAAACGGTTTGATCCAAACGATAAATCTTCAGATTCAACGCTCACCTCACCACGGGATTTCTTTTCTGTTCCTGAAAAATTTTCCTTTCGGACCTTGATCGGGCAGTGTGGCCAGCCAGACCGCGGTGTCCGCCCCTTCCTGGACGGAACGCGTCGCGCCCGGTCCGCCCATTTCGGTTTTGACCCAGCCGGGGCACATGCTGTTCACCAAAATGTTCGTGCCTTTGAGCTCGTCGGTTAAAATACGGGTCAGCGCGTTCAGGCTGACTTTCGAAATGCGATATCCGGGATATCCGCCGTTCATATCGGAGAGCTGGCCCATTCCGCTGGAGAGATTGACCACCCGGCCATAATTATTTTTTTTCATCAACGGAATCATGGCTTGGCACAATAAAAGAGGCCCGAAGACATTGGTCTCCATGGTCCGACGGACTGTTTCAATCTTCGCGTTGAAAACGCTTGGGAGGTCTCCTTTCGTCTCCGGTTTATCCAAAAAAACCCCGGCATTGTTGACGAGGATGTCGCAGCGGCCAAACTCCTTCTTCATAAAATTCTCCAGATTAAAAATACTAGCCGGATGATCAACATCAAGCTGGCAATAACGCACCGGCAATTCTTCCTTCTCCAGCGCCTGGCAAACCGCCTTTCCTTTGGCCTCATCACGGCTGGTCAGGACAACCAAAATACCTTCCTTCGCTAATTGACGGCATATTTCCGCGCCGATCCCGCGATTGGCCCCGGTGACAACGGCGATTTTGTCTTTCACTTTTGCTTCTATCATAACTTTTTCTCCTTTGGATACAAGCCGGATTTAAGATCATAAAACCGGCCCACAGGATTCAGATTCTAAAATTCAACCAAAGATGCTGAAAAAGAATTGAGCGTTTCATTTAGTATAAAAGCATCCGTAAACCGCATCTATTATACATAAAGACGATTTTTTATATTCCTTTTTTTTCCCGCAAATAATCCTTAATCACTTCTTTATGGTCAAACGCGTAATCCAGCTTTAAAAGTTCATCATATTGGACAACCTTCGCCCCCTTGGCATCATCTCCGGCACGCAAAGCCCCTTTCCCTTGGGCGATGAAAACAGTCGCGATCGTGTGGAACCGCGGGTCACGGCTGAAATCGGAATACGTATGGAATTGCCGCAACGCCGTGAGCTCCAAATTTGTTTCTTCCTTCGCTTCCCGGGCCACGGCCTTCTCTAAACTCTCACCGTAATCAACAAATCCTCCCGGCAGCGCCAATCCATACGGAGGATTAGAACGTTCAATCAAAACAATCCCGTCGTTCAATTCAATAATGCAATCGACGGTCACAAAAGGACCGAGAAAAAAATCCTCCTGCACATGACGGACATAACCGGTGATTTGTTGATCAAAGACTTTAAAAGCCTCTTCATCATATAAACACAGTACCACCTTGTTCAATGGTGATGGATTGCGAAAATGTTTCAGGATTTCCTGCGCCATGATCTTGGCCGCGCCCACCAAAGGAAAATGTCCCACCCCGCAACCGAGGGCCGGAAGGGCGATCGAAGAAATTTTCAATTCTTCGGCGCATTTCAAACTGCTCGCGCAGGCCCGGCGAATTTTATGTTCATCGGTCTTAAAATCCATGGACATGGTGGCGGCATGAATGACATATTTCGAACGCAAACGGCCCGCTTTGGTCCAGACTGCTTCACCGACGGCGATCGGGCCTTTCTTGACCGCTTCGTCTTCGATCGTTTGTCCGCCTTTTTTGCGGATCACCCCGGCGACACCGCCGCCCATCGAAAGCTCATCGTTCGCTGCGTTGACGATCGCATCGCAGTCCAGTTCGGTGATATCTCCTTTGACAATGCTTAATTCGGCGTTTCGGATTTTCATAAAATTCCTTTAGCGTAAATTTAATTATTTTGCGCAACCTTACGCGCGAGTTCCAAGGCTTCTTCCCGGGTCTTGATCTTTCCCAAGGCGTGGGACTCTTCCACATCCCTTAAAATCTTCGCAAATACAGGCGAAGGTTTTAACTTTAAAACCTTGATCAAATCATGCCCGTCAATAAGCCGGACAAGCGGCGGGTGCTTTTTCTTTTCGAAATAACGCTGGACTAAATCCTGCACGATCTCTTCGTGATGCTTTTGATCGTATTCGGTTGTCAACGGCCCGCAGGTTGACCTTTGATCCGCCAAGGATAAAAGCAGAATACTGACGGCTTCTTCTTTCGTGTCGCGTAAATAACGGAAGATCGAACGTTCGCTGGAATTTTTAAAATTGGATAAATATCCCGGCCTTAAATGCCAAAGGACCATATCTTCCAGCATGTGCCGTTCGCGGACGGAGAACTTCAACATATTGGCGATCGAACGGACGATATTCCGTCCAACGTGCTCGTGGCCGTGAAATGACATGCGACCGTTTTCTTTCCTGCGGGTGTCGGGTTTGCCGATATCATGCAACAACGCGGCCAGCTTTAAGATATCCGAACGGCGATGCGTTCCGGCCAAACTCTCGTTTAAATATTCAGACAAATCCGGATCAGACTGGGACAAAGCTAAAATTTTTTCCAGCTGCACCACGGTTTCCAGCGAATGCGGCCAAACATCAAGATGATGATACCCTCCCTGCTTGACGTTATACATAACCTCGATCTGCGGCATGACGACCTTAAGCAAACCAACCCGGTCCATCGCCCTGAGGGTTCCGGATGTCCGGGGAGAAGACAAAACTTTAAACAATTCTTCACGGACTCGTTCCGCAGAAACGTCACTGAGCAGATCTTTGTCTTTCTTAATCTGCGCGAGTGTACTGTTTGCGATTTTAAATTCCAGATTGGCTTGCAAACTAAACGCGCGCATCAACCGCAAAGGATCTTCCTTAAAAATGTTCGGTGAAACCATCCTGATCGTTTTCTGTTTTAAATCTTTTCTTCCATTTTTCCAATCCAGCAAGATGTCCGAGAGCCCAACGTCTTCATTAATATCTTGAATATCGATGCAAAAGGTATTGATCGTGAAATCGCGATGCGACAGGTCTCCCTTAAGACCCTGCGCACGAAAATCCGCAAAATCAAAAGTCACGAGTTTTCCCTGTTCTTTCCTCACCACGCGGGCGCAACCGTGTTCTTCATCCAGCAAAACAAATGATCCTCTGATCTTCCTAGAAAAAATCCTGGCCAATGCGACCGCGCCTTTCTCAACGGAAAAATCAAAATCCAGGCATGGTCTCCCCAGCAAATAGTCGCGCAAGAATCCACCCACCAAATAAACTTTAAGATTCTTGAGCCGGACTATATTCTGAAGGGGCTTCAGGTGAGGGGATTGGATAAGAAAAGCGTTCATGGGATACGAGACTTGTTATCGGGTTGCCGAGTTTCAGGTTACCGGGTTAAATTCAAAACTCGCTAACTTGTTTAACCCGTAAAACTCGTAAACTCAATTACGTCTTAAAAAATGCCGCCTTATTTAAAACCTCCTCTTCAACGAAAATTGCGGCATTGGTGCGCACCGCCAGGGCAATTCCGTCGGATGGCCGGGCATCGATCAATTTTGTCTGGCCATCGGCTGTTTTGATTTCCAATTTGGCATGAAAGGTATTATCGATCAGCTTATCGATCACCAGCTTATCTAATCTGGTGTCCAATTGTTCCATGATCGCGACTAATAAGTCATGAGTCATGGGCCGCGGCACCTCCAGTCCGGAGATCTTCATTTTGATGCTCGAGGCCTCCAGAAAACCGATGACGATGGGAAACTGCCTTTCTCCTTTTTTTTCTTTTAGAACGATGACTTGATCTTGCCGTTTTTCATCAATGATGATTTTACTTAGTTCAACGTGGACCAGCATAGGTTATTTTTTCTTTCCCTTCTTTTTGTCTTTGTTTTTATCTTTGTCTAAAATCACTTTTAATTCGCTCATAAATTGATTCACATCCTTGAACTGACGATAGACCGAAGCGAAACGGACATACGCCACTTCATCCAGCATGACGAGTTTTTCCATGATCATCTCGCCTAAATTCTTCGAATCCACCTCCCGTTCGTATCTTTTTTGCACCATCCGTTCGATCTCAACGGTAATCTCCTCGATTTTATCAATGCTCACCGGCCTTTTTTCGCAGGCTTTCAGGAGACCGGAAATAATTTTTTTCCGGTCAAACGGTTGCCGCCGGCCGTCCCGTTTGACCACCATCAAGGGAACCTGCTCGACATACTCATACGTCGTGAATCGTTTCTTGCATTTTAAACATTCCCGCCGCCTTCGGATCGAATTTCCATCACTGCTCAGCCGTGAGTCGACCACTTTTGTTTCTTTATATAGGCAACCCAAGCATCTCATTTGTTGAGCTCGTAGAAAATGATTAATGTAGATATATCGGGAACCGTTTCGTTAACTTCGCGACTTGGTCCCGAATCTTTTCCAGGGCTGTTTCTTGATCTTTATGCGTAATGGCTTCATCAATCAGTGCCGCGATCGTCAGCATCTCCGGTTCCTTCATCCCGCGGGTTGTCACCGCCGGCGTTCCAATCCGCAGACCGCTTGTTACCATCGGAGAAGCGGGATCAAAAGGAATAAGATTTTTGTTAACGGTGATCCGGACCAGATCCAGTACATGCGCCGCATCTTTACCGGAAATATTTTTTTGTCTTAAATCCACCATAAAAAGATGATTGTCGGTTCCGCCGGCGACGATCCGGAATCCCTTGTTCGATAACTCTCCCGCCAGGGCTTTTGAATTTTTAACGATCTGTTCCTGATATTTTTTGAAATCATCCGACAGGGCCTCTTTAAACGCCACGGCCTTGCCGGCGATCACATGCATCAGCGGGCCACCCTGAATTCCGGGAAAAATACTCATGTCGACCTTCTTGGCGAATTCTAAACGGCAAAGGATCATCCCGCCGCGCGGGCCGCGCAATGTTTTGTGCGTGGTCATCGTGACAAATTCAGCATAAGGAACCGGGTTCGGATGCAAACCGACCGCCACCAGTCCCGCGATATGGGCCATGTCGACGAAAAGATATGCTCCAACGGCATCGCAGATCTCCCGGAATTTTTTGAAATCAATCACCCGCGAATATGCGGACGCCCCGGCCACGATCATCTTGGGTTTATGTTCTTTGGCCAGCGACAAAATTTCGTCATAATCCAGCATCTCGGTTTTGGGATGGACTTTATACGTCACGATATGATAGGTCTTGCCGGAAAAATTAATTTTATGCCCGTGGGTGAGATGTCCACCGCAGGCCAAATCCAAGGCGAGGATCGTATCCCCGGCTTGCAAGACCGACATGTAAACCGCCATGTTGGCCTGCGAGCCTGAATGCGGCTGAACGTTGATATGCTCGGCACCAAACAATTTTTTGGCGCGTTCGATCGCGAGGTTTTCAACGATATCCACATAATCGCATCCACTGTACCAGCGGGCCGCCGGATATCCTTCGGCGTATTTATTCGTCATGACCGAACCTTGCGCTTCCAAGACCGCCTGTGATACAAAATTTTCGGAGGCAATCAACTCCAGATTATCATTCTGCCTTTTGATTTCTTTTTGAATGGCACCGTAAACATCCGGATCAATTTTTTGTAAATACGACATGCTGCTCCTTTTTATCTTTTTTTTCGACAAACATCTCGTTCAATCTGACGGATCTGCTTCACCCGTCTTAAATGCCGTCCGCCGGCGAATTTTGTGCTCAACCAGACATCAACGATCGCAAACAGTTCATCGGGAAAAACAAATTTGGCCCCCAAAACTAAAATATTTGCGTTATTGTGCTCACGCGACAGCAACGCCGCCTCTTTGTTGTAACAAAGCGCGGCATTGGCCCCCGGGATTTTATTGGCCGCAATTGTGTGACCAATGCCGGTCATGCACACTAAAATCCCGCGGTTACTTTTCGATTTTACAACCTTCGAGGCGACTTCATAAGAAATTTTAGGATAGTCGCAGGGCGGATTTTCTTTATAGGTCCCCATGTCAACGACTTGATAACCCTTTTTTTCTAAAATTTCCGCAATTTTATTTTTTAGTTCAAACCCGCGGTGATCGGCGCCGATAAATATTTTCAAATCAGTTTTACTATCTTAACGATAGCCTCCTTGATCATCCATAAACATTCTTCATAAGCCACATGAGATTTACCAATCGGATCCGGGATATCCAGATCGCTTTCAAAACCTTTCGGCAGACTGGCAAACTCGCGCAACAAGTACACCCTTTTTTCGATCTCCGGCACCTTGTCTAAAATCTGCTGACGATGCGTCCGGGTCATCACCAAAATCAAATCCGCTTTTTTAAGCAAGATGCTATTCACGCCCTGAGACCGGTGGGACGATGCATCCATTCCTTCGCGTTTCAACACCTCGATCGTTTCATAACTGGCATGAGAATGAAGATAAACACCTGTTCCGGCGGAAACAACTTCCACGTCCTTGCGGGTTCCCAGCATTTTCTTAAGCAAATATTCCGCCATGACCGACCGGCAGCTGTTGCCGGTACAGACAAACAAAATTGTCTTTTGCCGGGAGAGTTTATCGATGTCCTGTTGGGTGATGGATCCTGCCCTGATCAGTTTCAGTGGCGACGTGGTCAAATCAACCACCGAAGAAGCGACACCAACTTGGGAAGGCCCGCCGTCTAAAGCCATATCCACAACTCCATCCAAATCTTTTAAAGCATCCTGACATGTTTTGGGCGGAGGCTGACCTTCCAGATTCGCCGAGGTAGCGACAAAAGGACAAGCAGCCGCATCCACCAGTTTTAACGCGACCGGATGATCCGGCATGCGCAAACCAATCGTTCCATTCTCTTCTTTAGACGGGACCACGACCGTCAACGGGCCCGGCCAGTATTTATCGATGAGCTTAAATAAAATCGGCTCTCGGAAAGGGGTCATGTTCATGATATCCACATGCCGCGCAACTAAAATCGCAAAAGGTTTATTGTCCGAACGCTTTTTGACTTCTCTTAAACGGTGCATCGCCTGTTTATTATTTAAATCCGCCGCCAGACCGTAAACAGTTTCCGTCGGAAACACAACCAATCCACCCTGCCGCAGAACTTTCGCGCAATGAGTTATTTTATCCAACTCTGGATACTCGGGGTGAATCGTAATAATGCGTGTCTTCAAAAGATTAAACCTTTGTTTTTAATATCTTCTCTTTTTGTTGATCGCGGTATTGTTCCAATTGTTTCGCAATTTTTTTATCGGAAAGGCCAAAAATTCTTAAGGCCAAAAGACCAGCGTTCTTGGCACCCGGCTTTCCGATCGCGACCGTCGCCACCGGAACGCCCGGAGGCATTTGCACGGTCGAAAGCAAAGAATCCAAACCATTTAACGCCGTCGATTCAATGGGAATTCCGATCACCGGCAAAGTCGTATGGGCCGCGACAAAGCCGGCCAACGCCGCGGAGCCGCCCGCGCCGGCAATCACAATCTTTACGCCGCGGCCGATCAATTCTTCGGCGTATTGCGCGCACTCTTTCGGAGTCCGGTGCGCCGAAAGAACCCGCATTTCACAATTCACTCCGAACTCTTTAAGGATAACTTCCGCTTCCTGCATCGTCGGCAAATCACTTTGACTGCCCATCATAATCGCGACTTGAATATGGCTCATGTTAAGACTCCTGTGTTAATTTTGTCCACTCGTAAATATTGACAATTTAAAAATTAGAGACATGCGACCGCCCCGGCTTCTGTAAACTTTTTGCTAACCCTTTGGCCCCAATATCGCGTCGAAAAAAACATTTATCAAATGTAATCTTATCAACTAAGGAATAGGCATTCTCAATGGCTTCTTCGATATTTTTTCCCAGACTGGTCACCCCTAAAACCCGGCCGCCGGCGGTCACAATTTTTCCATCGACTTGCTTCGTTCCGGCATGAAATATAATCGCATTCTTTTTATCCTCAACTAAATTAAGCCCGGCGATCTCTTTTCCTGTTTCATACTCCCCTGGATATCCTCCCGAACTCATGACCACGCACAAACAGACACGTTTGTCCCATTCCAAACGAACTTCGCTCAAATCCCCGTCGCAACTTGCCAAAAAAACAGGCACTAAATCACTTTTAAGGCGGGGCAACACCACCTCCGTCTCCGGATCGCCAAAACGCGCGTTAAATTCCAGGACAAACGGACCTTCTTGCGTTAACATTAATCCCGCATAAAGAACGCCTTTGAAAGGATGCCCTTCCTCATGCATCCCGGTGATGGTTGGTTCAATGATCGTCGAAGCAATCTCCCGCAATAAAGATTTGGAGACAAAAGGGGTCGGCGAATAAGCCCCCATCCCGCCGGTGTTCGGGCCCAGATCATCGTCAAAAATCCTTTTATGATCCTGAGCGGAGTCGAGCAGGACAAAATCCTCGCCGTCACTGATCGCGAGGATCGAAACTTCTTCCCCTTTCAAGCATTCTTCGATTACGACCTGCGCTCCGGACTCTTTGAAAATTTTTTTCTCAATCATCTCTTCTAAGGTCCGCTGGGCTTCCTCCAGCGAATGACAGATCACAACACCTTTGCCGGCCGCCAAACCATCCGCTTTGATGACCACCGGATAATTGTCTTTTTTCAAAACCTTGAAAAAATGCATCGCCCTTTTCATTTCTGTATAAACCTGAAAATTCGCCGTTGGGATCGAATGCCTCCGCATAAATTCTTTCGCAAAGACTTTGCTGCCTTCCAGGCGCGCGGCCTCTTTGGAAGGACCGAAAATCTTCAGTTTCTTTTGCTGGAATTGATCCACGATCCCCGAGACCAGCGGAACTTCCGGACCAACGACTGTTAAATCAATCCGGTGAGAAACAGCGAATTTCAAAAAATTTTCAATCTGATCGGGTTCGATATGGACGCATTCCGCCAATTGGGCAATACCAGCATTACCCGGAGCACAAAAAATTTTTTTGACCAAAGGACTTTGTTTGATTTTCCAAATCAAAGCGTGTTCCCGTCCTCCGGACCCAATCACCAACACATTCATAACAGGATCCTTTGCTTCTGATGGACAACCACTTCTCCGATCATAAAATTCTTGATGTCTTGCCGGCTTAAGGATTGCCTGACCGCATCGGCCATCTCTTGTCCGACGACCAAGGCCAAACCAATCCCCATATTAAACGTCGTATACATCTCCCGATCCGTAATCTTGCCCTTAGACTGAATCCTTTTAAAAATCTCAGGAACCGGCCAGCTTTTCTTATTGATCTTAAAACATTTGTCCGCCGGCACGATCTTGGTCAATTTTTCGTAATAAGCTCCGCCGGTGATATGGGCGATGCCTTTGATTTTAAAATTCCTGATTAGGTCCAAAACCGGCTTGACGTAAATCCTGGTCGGTGCCAAAATTTCCTTGGAAAATTTCTTTTGTTCAGATTGGGAAAGCACCCTGCGCACCAGCGAGAACCCATTGGAATGCAGTCCGCTCGAGGCCAGCCCGATGACACAATCTCCCTTTTGAATCGTCGATCCATCGATGATTTTACTTTTTTCAACGACCCCCACCGCAAATCCGGCCAGATCATAGTCCTTGGGTTTATACATGCCCGGCATTTCAGCGGTTTCCCCTCCGATCAGACTACAGCCAGCTAGTGCACAGCCTTTCGCGATCCCGCGTAAGACGGTGTTCAAAACAGAAGGATTTAGTTTACCACAAGCGATGTAATCTAAAAAGAACAAAGGTTTAGCGCCCACGCACAGGATATCGTTGACATTCATCGCAACCAGATCGATCCCCACCGTGTCATGTTTGTTGAGCGCATTGGCAATCAACAGTTTTGTTCCAACGCCGTCTGTTGAAGAAACCAGGACCGGCTCTCGATAATCTTCCTGATTCAAAGAAAAAAGCGCCCCGAAAGAACCCGGCCGGTTTAAGACCGCGGAATTCATGGTCGAAGCCGCCATCGCCGCGATCCCGGACACAAAACGGTTCGCTTTCTGGATATCAACGCCGCTGGATTTGTAGGTGATTTTTTTGTTCATTTTCTTCGCTTGATCAAAAAAAGTTTTTATGCGTTACAGATTTTTTCTAATGTAATTAATTCCATTTCTAAAAATCTTTGCACCATCGCCGTACCGGTCTTTTTTCTTTAATCGCGTCCAGAAGGGGTGTTGGGTCAAGAGGAAATGACGTTCCGGATGAGGCATCAGGCCAAAGACACGTCCGGTTTCATCGCAGATGCCGGCGATGTCCTCCGACGAACCGTTGGGATTTTCCGGATATCGGGTAGGCAATCCGGATGGACTGCAATAACGAAAGACGACCTGGTTTTTAGATTTTAATTTGTTCAAGACATCCTGATCTCTTGGCACAAACTTTCCTTCTCCATGCGCGACCGGCAAGAAAATGGGTTGTACGATTCCCCTGGTCCAAACGCATGAAGAATTCGGCGCATGCTCAAGATGGATCCACCGGTCTTCAAATTTGCAAGAATCATTTGTGGTCAACGTGATATCCTGAGAAAAATGATGCGGATTAAAATCCCAACCCGGAAGAATTCCGGATTTGGCCAGGATCTGAAAGCCGTTACAAATCCCGATGATTAACTTTCCCTGCTCCACGAACCGTTTGATCGCATCGCTTAACGAAAGACGCAGCTCATTCGCCAAAATCTTTCCGGAGGCAATATCGTCTCCATAAGAAAATCCGCCGGGAATCGCCAGGATATGATAATCTTCCAGATTGTATTTATTAAGAATCAGTTGTTTGATATGGACCAGGTCGGCTCGAGCGCCTAAATCCTCGAAAGCAAACTTCGTTTCCTGATCACAATTCGTTCCTGCCGTCCGTAAAATCGCGACCTTAACATCCGTGCTCATATATTAAAAAACCTTATCTATGCTCCTTCGCAAACATAATGAAACTGGTTCTTTTGCTTCGGAGCAGAATATTTTCTTATAAAATAAATTTTATATTTTTCCGTGGGTTCTTAAAGTCTTTTTTTCTTAAAATGTTTCTTATTCCGCTTCTTATAAAAATTACGGATTAATCGAATCACATCGTTGGGATGATCCACCACTTTAAATATATCGAAATCTTCCTTCTCGATGCATTGCTCTTTTAAAACCGTCTGCGTTAACCAATCCAGCAGTCCGTTCCAATACTTGCTTCCAAAAAGAATGACCGGGAATTTTTCGATGCGCTTGGTTTGAATCAATGTCAACGCTTCGAAGAGTTCATCTAATGTACCAAACCCGCCAGGAAAAATCACAAAGGCCTTAGCGTATTTCACGAACATGACCTTCCGGCAGAAAAAATAATGAAAATTGATCAGCGTTTTGATATACGGATTGGGTTTTTGTTCGAACGGAAGATCAATGTTCAAACCAATGGACTCCCCGTTGGCTGAGCTGGCCCCTTTGTTGCCCGCTTCCATGATCCCCGGGCCGCCTCCGGTCATCACCGCATAGCCGTTTTTCACCAGCAATTTGGCCGTGGCCTCAGCCATCCGCGACATGGGATGATCCACCGGTAATTTGGAAGAACCGAAGATCGTCACGGCCCGGCCGATCTTGGACATATCATGAAACCCATCCACAAATTCGGCCATGATGCGAAAAACCCGCCAGGGGTCTTCCATTTTGAAATCTGATTCGTTTTGTTTTTTCATAGGATATCTGTCTGTCTGCCCGCAGGGATCGCGGGCGCCTCAACCTCGATCGTTTTGGCTGAAAAGGTTGAGGCGCCCACCGTCGTCACTTCAGCCTTTTCACACCCTGTTAATCCCAAAACCCCGATGCATTCGTTCAACTCAAGCAAACGCCAAAGTTTTTTTCCATGCCTCTTTCAGATCACCGATATATGCGTTGATACAAATCTCCTCGTTTAGACCATAAATAATAAATTCCGGACTCTCTTCAACACGGCCGATCTCGGCACAAGCGGCCCCTTTCAAAATTTTTTCGAATTCCTGTTTGGCTTCCGGTGGTACTTCCACGACAAAACGCGAATTCGATTCAGAAAACAAAATCGTGTCGTTTCGCTTGCTGGCTTTTTCGGAAACAGCACCGTCTCGCCGCACACGATAAGGGACTTTGTCCAGCAAGACCGTGATGCCTAAATCGCCACCCCACGCCATCTCCGCTAACGTCACCGCCAATCCTCCTTCGGAACAATCATGAGCGGACGCAATCAATCCCTTCTGAATCGCCTCCGATAATTGCCGGAAAATTTTTGTCCCGGATTTCGTGTCGACTTGCGCTACGGTGTTCCCCAATAAACCGTATGTATCCAAATAAATGGATCCACCCAATTCATCGAACGTTTCTCCAAGAATATAAATGGAATTCCCCGGCCGCTTGAAATCCATCGACACAACACGATGAATATCTTCGATGATGCCGATGGCCGAAATCAATAACGTTCCCGGGATCGCCAACGATTGAGAACCTTTTCTGTTTTTCTTTTTATGCTTTCCGTTACCCGATTGCTTTAATGTATATTCATTATATAAACTATCTTTACCGGAAATAAAAGGAACTTGATAACCAACCGCGGTCTGGTAGCATCCTTGCGCCGCCCGCACCAGGCGTCCCAACCGGTCGGGTTTGTCCGGATTTCCCCAGCAAAAATTATCGAGAATGGCGATTTGATCAAGATTCCCTCCAACGACAATGATCTGCCGGATCGCCTCATCAATACAAGAAGCCGCCATCCAGAACGGATCGATCATGCCGAAACGGATATTAATCCCGTTGGAAACAGCAATGCCTTTTGATAAATTCAATTTAGGCCTTAAAACTGCCGCATCCGACGGCGCATCGCCATGAACGCCCACCAACGGTTTCAACACACTGCTTCCTTGAACTTCGTGATCATACTGCCGGATCACCCACTCCTTCGAACAAACATTATAATGCGAAAGAACCTCCAGCAACTTCTCCGTCAAGTTACGCGGACAAACTACGCGAGGGGCTTTCAGTTTGGGAGCGGCAAAAACAGCTTCTTTGGTGATCTTCGGAATCCCATGATGGAGAAATTCCATCGCAATGTTCCCGACCTGACATCCTTCATAAAAAAGTTCCAACCGCTTTGTATCCGTGAACTCACCGATCACGGTCGCTTCGACATTTTCACTGGCAAACACCTCAAGCAGTTTGGCACAGCTATCCGGATGGACCGCCAGCACCATTCTCTCCTGTGACTCTGAAATCCAGATTTCATGATAATTCAGCCCCTGATACTTCACCGGGACTTTTTCCAGATCGACACGGCATCCCAAATCCTGCCCCATCTCTCCCACGGCACTCGATAATCCTCCCGCCCCGCAATCGGTAATGGCAGAATAAAGCCCCTGATCTCTTGCTTTCATCAAGGCATCCGTCACTTTTTTTTCCTGGATCGGATTTCCGATCTGCACTGCTGCGCAGGAAATCACTTCGGATTCATCCGTTAATTCTCCGGAAGAAAAAGTGGCCCCATGAATCCCGTCACGTCCGGTCCGTCCGCCGACCACCATAATCCAATCTCCTTTGTGCACGGTTTTATTGACCTTATCTTTCGGAATCAATCCCACATTGCCGCAGAACACCAAAGGATTCCCGATAAACCCGGAATCAAAAACAATCGCGCCGTTCGCCGTGGGGATGCCCATCTTATTCCCATAATCACGCACCCCGCTGATGACCCCTTTCATCACCCGTCCGGGATGCAATGTTCCGGCCGGTAAATCTTGAAAATCTACCTCCGGACGGCCAAAACAAAAAATATCCGTGTTACAAATCGGTTTAGCCCCTAACCCTGTTCCAAGCGTATCACGGATGACGCCGCCGATGCCGGTATTGGCGCCACCAAACGGCTCCAGGGCAGAGGGATGATTATGCGTTTCCACTTTAAAGCACACGTTTGAATCGTCATCGAATTTAATCACTCCGGCATTGTCATGAAAGACCGACACGCACCAGGATTTGTTGATTTCTTTCGTTGCCTTGATGATGGTCGACTTTAACAGATTGGAAATTTTTTTACTGCGTTTTTTTCCTTTTTCATAAGTATGATATCGAATATCCCCGCGAAAAGTTTTATGACAACAATGTTCGCTCCAAGTCTGGGCAATGGTTTCCAGTTCACAATCCGTCGGATCCCGGCCTTCTTTTTTAAAATATTTTTGAATCGCTTTCATTTCTTCAAGATTCAGGAATAATTGACCTTGCTGACTCAGCGACAACAATTCTTTATCCGACGCTTTCGTGATATTCACTAAAACGATTTTCAACGGCGCGTTTTTCTGAGCATCCGTTTCCGTATCCTGAGCCCGCTTCTTGCCGGAAAGATTCTCATGATCCACCACATGCTGGATCAATTTATTGGAAAGGATTTTGTCCACGACCATGTTGAATTCTTGATCCGACAGCTTTCCATAAATCAAATATTTCTTGGACGTTCGAATACTCGAAACCGTTTCAATCCCAAGATCCCGGATACCCTTCAACGTCGATTCCTCCACCGGATCCATCACACCGGGGTTATAGGCGATCTCAACAATTCTTAGGTTTGGCTGGGCGGGGGCGATCAGTAAAGTTTGTTGCGGTGTATGATAATAATCCTGGACAATCTGATCCACGAGCAGTTCTTGACAGATTTTCACAACCTGCAGCTCCGAAATTTGTCCATCGAGAAGATAGACTTGACTCACTTCAACTTTAGAAACAGATGAAATCCCTAAATCCAAGATGTCTTTCTTAACACTCTCTCCGAGGGCGTCAAAGACACCTTTTTTATCTCTCACTTCAACTCGCCAAATCATGGTTGATCGTATTCTATAATTTATTAATTTTTTCGCGGATTATTTCTGTGATATTCTGCAGAGAATACCCAAAGATTGAGGAGCATCTTTCCCACATTTACCTGCTGACTCGAGCTAAGACCTCTTGGTAGGTTTCTTCAATATTGCCTAATCCTCTTCTAAATCTATCTTTACCAAACTTCTCACCTGTGCCCACTTCCCACAAGCGACAAGTATCCGGCGAAATCTCATCCATTAAAATAACTTTGTCCTTGAATTTACCGAACTCCAATTTAAAATCAATCAATTCCAAATTCCGTCTTAAAAAAAACCTTGTCAAAAGATTGTTAATCAAAAAGGCGTAATTCTTAATTTGTGCCAGCTCCTCGTCGGTCGCAAAGTTAAAAGCGCGGATATGATATTCATTCACCAGAGGATCAGACATCGCGTCATTTTTATAACAATATTCCAGGATGGGACAGGGCAACTTCTGGCCTTCTTCCAGACGAAAAGTCCTGCATAACGACCCCGCGGTGACATTGCGGATAATCACTTCCAAAGGAATCCTCTGCGCCTTCTTAACTAAGACTTCCCGATCACTTAATAGCCGTTCATAATGGGTGGGAACGCCTTGAGATTCCAGGTATTCAAAAATTTTCGCAGAAATGCGATTATTCATGATCCCTTTTTTCTCAATGATGCCATGCATGGCTGCATTGAAGCACGTTGTATCATCCTTAAAATAATGGATAATATAATCCGTTACTTCAGTGGAATAGACGATCTTAGATTTTCCCTCGTAAATCTTTTCGATCTTATCCATAAAATTTTAACCCAAAAAATGCGATCCCCTTTTAATCACATTCTTTGCCCGTAGGGTCGGCTTGATCGAACAAATCCAGTTTCAATCAAGCGTGCCGAGGGTTACCCACAAAAAATACAATTTCTTCAGGCGTATACGCTCATCCCGCCCAGGTAGACGGAAAAATTTCGATTACAATCCAACTTTCTGGAAAATCTTATCTCGATATCTGGTGTAATACTTAATGTCAAAACAAGCGTCAATTTCATTCGTCTTTAAATATTTGCGTACTTTGCGATCCCGGTTCAAGACGTCCCGGAAGTCAGAGGTTTCCTGCCAGACCTGCATGGCGCAATGCTGGATGATCGAATAAGCTTCATCACGTGTTAATCCTTTTTTCATCAACTCCAACAAAACACGTTGAGAATAAATCAAACCTTTGGTCTTGCTGAGGCTCGCGATCATATTTTTGGGATAAACCAATAATCCATCCAGGATCGGAATAAATTTATTCAGCATATAATTAAGAATGATCGTACTATCCGGAAGAATGACTCTCTCCGCCGAAGAATGGCTGATATCCCGTTCGTGCCACAAATTAATATTTTCAAAGGCGACCTGGGAGTTGGCCCGCAGGAGTCTCGACAAACCGGAGATACGTTCACAGGTTACGGGATTTCTCTTATGGGGCATGGCGGAAGATCCGATCTGCCCTTTAAAAAACGGTTCTTCCACTTCGAGAACTTCCGTCTTTTGAAGAAGACGAATCTCGGTCGCAAATTTATTGAGGGATGAACCGATCAAGGCCAAGGTGGTGATGAAATGGCAATGGTGATCGCGCTGGATGATCTGGGTCGCGACATTGGAAGGTTTTAGTTGCAAATTTTGACACACATAATCTTCGACAAACGGATCAATATTCGCATAAGTCCCGACGGCACCGGATAATTTGCCGATTTTCATTCCTTCACACGCGCGCTCCATACGATCCAAATTTCGTTTCGTTTCATCGTACCAGACAGCCAGTTTTAAACCAAAGGTGGTCGGTTCGGCGTGAACACCATGCGTGCGGGCAATACAAACCGTGTCTTTGTACTTACGCGCTTTGGTTTTTAAAATCGTTAATAATTTTTTTAAGTCGGCAATAATGATATCACTGGCTTCAACACACTGCACCGATAAAGCTGTATCCAAAAGATCTGATGAAGTTAATCCCATATGAAGATATCTTGCCTCGGGGCCTAGACTTTCCCCCACATTCACAATAAAGGCAACGACATCGTGCTTTGTTCTTTCTTCAATCTTCTTAACTTCTTCTATATCAAATTTTGCGTTCTTTTTAATTTTTTCCATTGCTGACTTTGGAATCAAGCCTAATTTAGTCATTGCTTCACAAGCAAGAATTTCGATATTCAACATAATCTCCATCTTATGTTTATCCGACCAAATATTTCCCATCTTCGATAAGGTGTAACGTTCAATCATGCTATTCTACTCCTTTAATCGCTTAATATTTTTACTTGAATGATTTTGAATTGTTCCATCGGTTTGGAAAGCGTTCTTGCGGATATTGTCCATTCGCAGGGTAAAATTTCGGTTAAATTTCTATTGCGATTCAAAAATAATTGGTAGTACTATATCAAAAAATAAAAATTAAATCAAATAAAATAAAAAAACAACCTGCTTTTCTGTGATCTTGTAAAGCATTGCCATTAAACAAGATAGTTTCAAGAACCTATTCTTTCCCGCACAATTGTCAGTTCAATAAAAAAACTCTTATCTATATTGATTCTAATTGTTTGTTACGTTAATTGATCGCATTTATATCAAATAAAAAAACCGGAAATCGAATTCCCGGGATTGGTCGAGGAGCCAAAATATTAAATTCTAGGCGGCGTCAGATAAAAATCATTGTGACTTTTCCAAAAGCCAGCTAAAACAGTTTATTTCTCAGAAGCAGGCATCTTTTCTTGAAAATATTGTAAACTCGCATTCATACTATCGTCCATTATGGAAGGCATCACTTTAATCAATTTACGACCCGTAGGAGTATCATAAAAACTGATCAATTCTCCCAACTCCTGATCTGTAAAATACTTATCGTAGATGGGGATTAATCTTGCAAAAACTTCATCCACATTCAATACATTCTTCAAAGAAGCCACTTTATCCGCTGGCGCCTGAGTGATAATCTCATTAAACATCTGCGACATGGTATCTTGGGTGCCACTGACTTTAATAAGACTTAGAATTAATTCTTTTTTTTGGGCATTTGTTTCTGGGGGAGTGCCCCTATCGGAAGTTGCTCCCTGACTAACCGATGCGACTGGTAGCGCAGGAGCGGTTTCTCCAATCAATGGTGTTGCCGGAACATAAGTGTTTGTCGTTTCAGAAACCGTTTCTGTGGCCGATGGCGCAGGAGAGGAAGAATTTTTTTCTATTTCGGCCGTTTTATCAGGAACATCTTCTATAAGCTCGATTTCTTCGAGGAAATAAGTAATTTTCACTCCGCTTATATCCACTTTGATTTGTTTATCATCATGTTCAACAATTTGGCCCCGAATCGTTCTCCCCGTCTTCAAATGAATAATCTCAGCGGAACTAACCGACTGAAAGAAAAGAAAAATCATCGCAATGATTACGATCAATCTTCGCATCATTTATTGCCTCCTGTTTTCATTTAAAGTTTTCCCTTTTATTAAAGTATGAATATTGTAACCTTAAATAGATTCATTCACCATAAAAATTTCACTTCAATTTTATAACCAGGACTTTCGTGATTGATTAGCGCGCTGGGCCACACGCGTTGTTAACCTATGCCGAAATGTAAATATACGATATCCATTGAGTCTGTAACTTTTCAAAGGTTTTATTTTTTATCTATAGGATTTTTAACAGATTCAACAATAGACAAATATCTTCAATTTAGTTTAGACTGATTTTTTCGATTATTTCGGTTTGAAAATATTTCTTAGGATCTAATAGCCATGATCGCGAGCTGGAATATCTTAAATCCATTGAATCCTTCGCTGGTGTGATGCGGCTTTGTTGGGTGGGCACAGGATTAGCAGGCACTTCATGTTGGTTTTCTCCCAAAAGTAATGGTAAACTCACCGGCGTCACGTTGATGATAACCGGAATAAATCCTTCAATTTTCATATTCCAGATAGGTTGCTGATTGATTGGCAATGGAATTCCTTTTCCATCGCGTTTGATTTGTAAGTCGAGGAGAGCGGGATTCAGATTGATACCACCAAGGTGATCTTGACTAGCGATCGGTTCCGCCGTCGTCAAAATGGCATTATCGACATTTTGAACTTCTCTCCTTCTGGTCTCTCGCTCTTTTTTTAACTTAGGATAATTATTCAAACGGTTATCTTGGGTAAGATCATTACGTACGGTCCCCTCTTTAACCCCCTCATACCCCGCTTCTTTTCTCAACAACTCCGCCAGCTCTCCTGCCGTGATCGCCTCGGCCTGGCTCTCCAAGATATTCAATAACTTATCCCGTCGGGCTAAAACTTCTGGCCTTCTCCCCGCCTCACCACCGACTTGAGCTAAAATATC
>JAHFFY010000076.1 GCA_023247705.1 Candidatus Omnitrophota bacterium
CGGTTTTTCGCTGCGTCAAGGCCACGACCGCAGCCAGCGCGAAAAATAAACAGGCCATTTCCATATTGATCAGTTCCACCATGCTCTGAAATAACGGATGAGCGAGCAGCAACAAAGGAATCAAAGCACCGGCCCGGCCGCTGAACACCAAACCCGTCAGATGTCTCATCATATTGATGACCGCGGCCCCCATCATCAAGACAAGTCCATGCGTCACAACCAGGAAAACCTGAGGCGTGGGCGCGATCTTGAGCAAAATCGCCAAGATCGTCGGAAAAATGGAGGTTGGATAAACTTTCGGTCCGCCCACGGTAAAACTCGGCTGCCGAAAATATTCGGGATAATTAAAATGATGCCGCAAAAGCCAGATGGCGTCGGAAAAGGGACCGGTATAAGTGTCGCCGTAAGGAGGATTGAATAAAATTTCAAAACGGCTAATCAGAAGATAAATCAAGATCGTCCAAAAAAAGGAACGACTGCTTAACTTCTGGCCATACCTCCAGCAGAACATCATCAACACAACCCCAAAGCCCAACGACACCAAAGGCCCCATGATGCGGTCTTCGATCTTCCCTAAATAAAAATCCAGCGGCTGTTCTACGGTTACTGCGGAAAGCCAGCCGAGCCAGTCCAGATGATCGTGATGATAAAGGTAATGAATCCATTCCGGGCTCACATATTTGATCATCAGAACAGAGACAATCCAAACAACGCCCGCGCTCCAAAAGAGAAAATCGTTTCGCTGAATTTTCATATCAGTCATTCAAAATTTAAAACAGCCCCCGATACCGTTCCATCCCGTCGTTGACCGCTTTCAAGAACGCGGGAAACGTCCGCGCGGGGATCACCATCTCGGTCACTTTCTCATGCGTGACATCTTCGAAAATCATGGTCATGCCCTTTTTCCCTTCTTCATCGGTAAAATGTTTGATATAAACACTGAAATGGGACCCCAGATAATCCCATTCGATAAGTTCGTTGACTTTCGGCATGTTCATTCTCCTTATTTCTTATTAAGATACAGGGGTGGACAAAAAAGCCCTAAAAGTTTTCGCTCCCACCATTGTCCGGTTTCCCGCCTTGTCTTGGCGTCGGTGAATTTGTATTCATAAATCAGCGCGCGGACCAATTTGGGCGGTTGATCCGGAAATGGATTTGTTCCGAGCAAATCCACGACCGGTTTCGATCCTTCCAAAAGCTTTTGCATCAGCGAAACAGTCCACGGGGAATGTTGATAATTCGATCCCATCGCCGCGAACCACATCTGCCAATCCAGACGCGGCTGATGCGCAGCAACCTGCGGGGGCCGGCGTTTGAGATCGCCGATCTTCCATTTGAATTCATACGCCTGCCACACGCGGCCATCGTTGCTTCCTTCCAAAATAATTTCCGGACGGGTTTTGGTCATCACCGCAAACAATCCATAGCTGTTGGTCAGCGCGAACGGGCCGGCATATTTCATCAGTAACGCAATCGGGCCGGGGGAAGACCGCGGAGCAGCCCACCGGTTATTAAAATTGATCGCTGAAATCAAAATAATGATCAACGCGACGCAAATGATCATACCCTGCTTGGTCCACCAGATCACTCGATTGAGCGAAGCCGATGGAGCGCTGACTTCCTGTCGGGAAAGAAATTTCTTCGACAGAATTTTCTTGACCAACGCATCATTTAAAAGCAGTAAACACAACGCAAGGACGAGCAAGTTGAAAAAGCAATAATTTCCCGTCAATATAACAATGATCATAAGCCCGCTGATCCCGAGGCAGGCCGCCATCCTTCCCCATCGGCCGAACAGAATCAATACCGGACAACCAAATTCAATGCTAAACATGATAAACGTCGAACATTTAAGCACCCACCCCGGCAGCCAATGCATAAACCAGCTGACCGGATTCGGGATCGGCTGCGTCATAAAATGATAATTGAGCGCGGTCAGGTTAGTCCAGGATTCATCGCCGCTTAATAATTTCACTAATCCCGACTGAAACATAAGGCGAAATAACACCCACCACAATAGATAAAGAACGATGCGCGATGGCGGGTCTTCAAAAATATTTTTAACCCAAAACCTCCACGGTGCAAAAAAAACACAAAGAAATCCCACTTCCAGAAGAAGGATATCCCATTGAAACCCGAGAAAATCCTGACCGACATGAAATAAAGACAGATACATCGCCCACATCAGAAAAAATAAAATGCCCTGGGCCAGGCCGAAAAACGCCAAGAGCGAACAAATGATCCCGGCCCAACAAATCGCCTGCAGCATCTGATCGGAACAATTGAACCAGAATACCGTCGGCAACGACCCAAAATGGCTCGAGTCTACATTCCGCGCGACCAATTCCAGATAGTCCTTAGCCGGGAGAATTCCCTGACTGCCGATCAACCCCATGATCTGGACCGACAGAGACGCAAAGGCGATCAGATAAATGGCGGCCATGCATTTCAAGAATAGCCAGCGGACATAATAGGATGAATTCGTTTGGAATAAAGACAGCATCTTTTCCTGAATGATGATTAGAAAATAAGTCCTAGATCTCCACAAAACGACCAGTGTCCCTGTTTAAAATAACATATTTTGATTTTAAAAAAAGAAAAAAGGGGACGGAAATTGAGAAAATTTATTGCGGGGATTGGACGGCCTGAAATTCGGTGGAAGCGAGAAAATTTCCGTCGACCGAGAAATTAAAACTATATTTACCGGGTTTGGTGATCGGGATCTTGGGGACGCCGCCGATCAAATTAAATTTATACCGGGAGGTATTTTCCTTCACGCCGATCTTGAAATTAATCTTGGCCTGGGGAAGGATCTTGTGGCCATCGGCATCGATCACATCGAGCTCCGCAGTATGCTGCATCCCCGCCTCGGCAGACAACAATTCGAGCATGATGACGAACGTAAAACCGATCTGGGACGGAAAAGATTTAATGTTCCAGTTATCGATCCCGCCTCTCAAAAGAGAAAACGTACCGTCCGGATGATGACTGGCGCTCTCGCAGATTAAGATGGTTTTGACTTCCATTTTTAACTACCTTTTTAATAAAAAAATTTCGAATCAATTTAAATATGACTATTGAATTTTATTAAAGATGGTTGAATCATGGCACGGGCGTCGCTGGTTCTCCCTTAATCCGGATTTTCCCTTAAGTCCCAGTGACTAACCTCTTCAGCAAAGCCATCGCGGCGGGTTCCATCCGGGTAAAATAAATCGCAATCCCCTCACCGGGAGAAATCCGCGAGATCTTGGCGACCCCACCGATCCGTTCTTCATTTCCATTAAGCGACAATTTCATGGAGAATTTGAGTTCATCATTGACTTGCATAAAAATACTGCTTTTCATGGCAATAAAAGCACTCTGGGTCGAGATATCCTTGACGGTGCCTTGGACCGTGATTTGGGAGTCAACATAAATTTCAATCGGCAAATTGGCCTGGATTCGGTTGGTGTTTCGTCGGTTGTTTGACATGGATCGGGATTGGTTAAAATTTTCCTTTAGCCGTGCTTATCAGAATCGGCATTTTTTTATCCTCTCGATTTAAAAGGCAACGCGAGCATTTCCACATACGGGGAAACATCCCCTAATTCAGGATCTTTATGGACAAGAATGGATTCTTTCTCCATAGCGGTTGACACAATGAAGGCGTCTGCCACCGAAAATTTATGATTGGCCTTGATTCTTCCAGCCCTGAGCATAATACGCTGACTGGATTCCACGATCTGAACGGGAAGAGATTTTAATAAAACCGATATCTCTTTCGCTTTATGTTTCCCTTCTTCTTGCCCAATGATGCAATACAACTCCATCAAAGTGATAAACGAAATATAAACATGGTTGCTGCGCTTCGCGGCCCAAAGAATCTCGTCGACCACCTTGTCACCATCTTCTGACTGCAAGTAAGTCAAGATGGCCGAGGTATCTAAAACATAATTTTTAGCCACGCTTGCGTTCCTCTTCTCGTGATTTAAGCAAGGCGACTAAAAGATCTTTATTTTTGAATCTTCCTTTGAGGGTCTTCATCGGATCGGCAGGGATTAGCAGGACGGTGATCGTATGTCCATCATCCATCCATTCCAATTTCGTTTTGGGCTTGATATTATATCGCCTGTGGATGGCCACGGGAATAGCGGTTTGTCCGCGGGCCATAACGGTACTTTCCATATTCATCACCTCCACGCTAAGAATACAAAATTTGTTATTTATTTTCAAGATTTTTTATGATTGTGAATTGTCCAACCTCGATGGCCCAAGGCACTGAAAGATATCCTATAAAGAAGGATCGACACTATTTTTTCGCACTTTTTCCTAAAAGCTTTTTGAAAGAACCATTCCCGAGGCATGATTGAGATGCTTGAAGGCGGGGTCATTGCTGTCATCGTTGGTATACTCATATTCGATTTTTAGCTTCCACTTATCAACCAAAGGGATGGTCAAAGAGGTCGATGGAATAAATTTTTTATCAATACGCTGAATGCTGGCGGTGGTTTCTGGATAGTCGGCATACTTGAATTTAAAACCAACAGCACCTGTCCAATCACGACGCACAGGAAAATTAAAAGCTGTATTCACATCATATTCGTTTTTAACAAAATTGGCCCCTTCGGGATTATCCCGGTCATAAACAAACCCAAGTTCGATATATTTTGTCTTTTTCTTGTTCATATAAAAATAATTCGTAAACGTCGTTGTGTTACCCAATCCCTGTTTAGAGGAAACGTCTTCTTTGGTTCCTTCACTTTTATATAATTCAAAATTTAATTTTTCGGAGAAGGTAAGCTTATAGTAATCTGTAAAAGGATAGGTTAACGTCAAGCTTTCGGTAAAAACTTTATTGTAATATTTATGATCTACGATCGTGTAAGTAAATCCTGATTTTAATTGTGTTGTGAGGAATTTTTTTTCAGCTAGTTCAGCTTTATGAATAAGTGTAAAACTCGGTGAATAGCTAGAAGTATTAAGATTATCCAGTATTTCTTCATAGAGTGATGCGGATTGACTATAAGAGGCCTTTAATTCCCAAGGACCTTTTTTTACGAGCGCATAATTAATCCCAAAAGAAATGGGATATTTAAAACCTCTCTCATCAGAAGGCACCGGGCGTTTGATAGATTCGGAAGTGGCATTTGTGTTATATTGAAACCCGGTGGAAAAATTTCCAGACCATTTTGATTTTGGCTTTTTGGGTTTTTGGGAGGCTTTTTTAGTAACTGTATTTCGCGGATGATTCTGTGTAACGGCTCCTTCATTGGCGTAGGAAAATAAAG
>JAHFFY010000043.1 GCA_023247705.1 Candidatus Omnitrophota bacterium
TCCCAAAATTTCTCGTCAGGATTTTCGTGCGGGTGGCCCGGAGGTGGGTTCCCTGCCGCCCGCAGGTGATGAGGACGGCAGGGTGCCGCAGGGACAGAACCCGCAACAAATTCACAGAAGCAATTTTGGGACAAGTTCTAGGAGTCGTTTTTATTCTAGAAATGGCTTTCTTTTGCTCTTATGCGATAGGTGACACAGATCCATCTGCGCCCCCAGAAGTGGCTCCGGCCCCAGTTTCTGTAAATATGTCAACACCTCCTGATCCTGGTCAGGCTGAGGCCCCGAAAGAAGAGATCGTTTCTCATGATGGGAATGTCACCCTAGATTTAAAAGAGGCTGATATCAGGAATGTGTTAAGATTGTTAGCTTACAAAGGCGGAGTGAATATCGTAGCCGGTCCAGAGGTGACGGGTGTTGTGACAATTCAATTAACGGATGTTCCTTGGCAACAGGCGCTGGATGTCGTTCTCTCGACCTATGGTTATGGTTACGACCAGAAAGGAAGCATCATTACGGTCACGACGATAGAAATCCTTAAGAAAAGAAGAGAAGACGCCTTGTTACTGGCTGAACAGGAACCATTGCAAACCAAGACATTCACTTTAAATTATGCCAAAGCCTCTGTTGTCATTGCATCGATCGATAAAATGAAAACATCCCGTGGAAGTGTCAATTTTGATGAACGGACCAATACGTTGATTGTCAGGGATACTCCGAATAATATCAGCCTGATCGCGGAGGTCGTTGCCAAACTGGACACAACAACTCCTCAAGTTTTAATTGAAGCCAAGGTGATCGAAACAACGCTCAATAACACTGAAAATTTAGGAATTGATTGGGTGGCCAAGGCTACGTTGACCGGTTCGCAAAGACCGCATACCTGGCCGTTTAATGCGACCGAAACGAGTTCCAAGGTGCCCGGGCAATTTCCTTCTCCCGAGGATACAAACTTCACCTTTGGAACGATCAACTTTTCACAGCTTCAGGCTGTTTTGGAATTTTTGAAAACGAGATCGGATACGAATATTTTATCTAATCCAAGAATTGCTACGTTAGATAATCAAAAAGCAAATATTGTGGTCGGGTCTCAATACCCCATCCCCACATACACATATAATGAAGAACAGGCTCGGTTACAGGTTTCGGGTTGGGAATATAAGGATATAGGTGTTATCTTTGACGTGGTGCCTCACGTCAATCAGGCAGGGTTTGTCAGTCTTGAGATTGAACCCAAAATAACGGATATTCTGGATTACGTGACGGTAGAGAATACCCAACTGCCGCGGTTGAGTAATGAATCTGCCAAAACTCAGGTCATGATCAAGGATGGCGAAACGTTGGTCATTGCCGGGCTGATTAAAAACAAAACGACGGATGTCAAAAAGAAACTTCCTCTCTTGGGTGATATCCCGATTATAGGTCTTGCATTCCAGAAATCAGAGAAGACAATTGTTAAAACAGATCTTTTGATCTTTTTAACACCTCATATCATCACACCCGATACTTCTCCTGAGAAGTAAAGCAGCTTGACCTGTTCAAATAAAATAGTCGATTGAACAAAAATGTCAGGGATTGCTTTGATTTCTTATGGATTGATAACCAATTAAATAACAATTTTAGATTTTACGTAGGCCTTTTGGGATGAAGCTAAAATTTGCATTAATAATTTTTTAGTGTACAATGAGGCTTTAATAAATTCCAGAAAGAAAGTCATGGTGTAACTGTGTCCAAAGAAATTTTAATTCAAATCAAAGAAGGTGAAAGACGTGTTGCTATTTTAGAGCACAATAAGCTGGATGATTTTTATATTGAAGTCGACCGCCAACAATCCATTTTGGGCAATATTTATAAAGGCCGTGTGGAATCGATCCTTCCGTCCATCAACGGCGCGTTTGTTGATATTGGACAGGAGAAAAATGGATTTTTATATTTGACCGATGCGGTTAATCCTCTCATTGAAGAAGAGATCTCCGGTCCCAGGAAGTTTTTAGATAAATTCTTAAATAAGATTGAGAAGAAGAAAGAGCGGGAGAAGGAACGAGAAACAAAGGAACATCATAAGCATCCCTCCTTTACTCAGGGGCAGGAGATATTGGTTCAGGTCGTGAAAGAACCCTTTGGGAATAAAGGAGCCCGGTTGACGACCCATGTGACGTTAGCGGGAAGATTTGTCGTTTATATGCCTTATGACAAGCATATGGGGATCTCTAAAAAGATCGAAAGCAACGAGGAACGTCACCGCCTCAAAGATGTTTTAAAAGAATTTACGTTTGCAAAAACCGGAGGGTTCATTGTCCGGACTGCTTCTTTACAGCAAGGGAAAAGAGAACTAGCCCGCGATGCAAAGTTCCTCTGGACGATCTGGCAGCGAATTAAGAAATTATCCGATGAAAAGAAGTCGCCCGCCCTGGTTTACAAGGAGTATGATCTGATCTGGAAAGTCGTACGGGATTTCCTGACGGAAAATGTCGATCGGTTGATTATTGATTCTGAAGAGGAATTTTTAAAAATGAGAAAATTTGTTCATACCTTGATCGGTCGGCATATGGTGAACAAGATCCATTTATATAAGGGCAATACCCCGTTATTTGATGCCAAGAATGTCTCTCCGGAGTTGAATAAGATCTACGATCAGCGCGTTTACCTGAAAAGCGGTGCATATGTTGTCATTGAACCGACCGAAGGATTGACTGTGGTGGATGTCAATAGCGGCAAGTTCCGTGCCAAGGCGTCTCCTGAAGAAGCCGCTTTCCTGGTCAACCAAGAAGCGGCACCGGAGATAGCGAGACAGTTGCGTTTGCGGGATTTAGGTGGTATCATTGTCATCGATTTTATTGACATGAACAAAGAAGTTCACAAAAGAAGGGTGCTGGAAACCTTGCAGGAAGCCTTAACCAAGGATCACGCCAAAACTGAAGTCAATAAAATTTCCAGTTTGGGATTGGTTGAAATGACTCGGGAACGAACGGGAAAAACGGTGGAATCTATATCTTTTACCGACTGTCCTTATTGTGAAGGGCGAGGTCGAGTTAAAATTGATTAATTTCTGATTGATCAGCATAAAACAGATTGAATTGATCAAGGTCCTCCTTGGATTCGCGAACAAAATGGAGCATAGCTGAGACTAACGCATTGCTTTCAATGATCGTTAGGTATTTCTCCTGGGAAAATACATTGTGTCATCGCAGCGGTTTCTTGTCCGAGTTGTCCGAATGATCTCAATCCCGGTTATGGGATAGAATGAAATTTTGATTTTTTCCCTCCCGATGGGAGGGTTTGGTTCTAATGCAATGTTTTAAAATAATCGTGCTTAATGAGCACTATTCATGGGAGGTTGGTCATGTTTGCTATCGTGCAGGTTGGTTCTTTACAGTATAAAGTCTCTGAAGGAGATGTGATTGAAACACAACTTTTAGGAGAGAAACAGGGAGATAAAGTCACGTTAAATCAAGTGCTTTTATTGGCTGAAGATTCGAACGTACAAATCGGCCGCCCTTTCTTAAAAGGTGTTACGGTAAGCGCCGAGGTCATGGATGAATACTTAGGCGAAAAGCTTATTTCCTATAAATATCGTCGTCGAAAGACTTCCGCTTGGAAAAAGGGACATCGTCAAAAACTTTTGTCACTGAGCATCAAGAAAATTAATAAAAGCTAAACGAAACGGGTTTGACCTCTTAAAATGATCTTTGTTGATAAAGCCAGGATTTTTATTAAAGCTGGCGATGGAGGTAAGGGGTGTGAAAGTTTTTATTCCGATAAATTGACTCGATACCCACGGCCTGATGGAGGCAACGGTGGTAAAGGAGGCAATCTCATTATTATCGCGAATAACCGGATCCAGACCTTACTCGATTATCGTTTTAAGCAGCATTATCAAGCCGAGCGCGGCGGCCATGGCGGCAGTAAAGGAAAAAGAGGGAAAGACGGGAAAGATTGTCTTTTGAAAGTCCCGATCGGAACTTTGATTAAAGACGCCAAAACCGGCCTATTAATCAAAGATCTAACCGCTGAAGAACAATCGGTCATAGTGGTGAAAGGCGGTCACGGCGGGCAAGGCAACGCCAACCGCAAGACGCCCACCCCTCCGGGTCTCGGCGAAGAAAGAACAATTGAGTTAGAACTCAAGATCATTGCCGACGTCGGTCTGGTCGGCTTTCCAAATGCGGGAAAATCAACACTCATCTCAAGCATTTCAAACGTTAAGTCTAAAATTGCGAATTATCCTTTTACCACGAAACAGCCTATTTTAGGGATTGTTCAGGGAGAGGATTTTGATTTTGTGGTGGCCGATTTACCGGGATTGATCGAGGGGGCCCACGCCGGACGGGGGTTGGGGGACAAATTTTTAAAGCATGCTGAGCGGACCAAGATTCTCTTGCATGTGATTGATATGTCCGGCACTGAAGGCCGTGACCCGCTGGATGATTTTGAGAAAATCAATTACGAACTGCAGGAGTATAGCGATGAGTTGTTTTTTAAATATAAAATCCTCGTGGCCAACAAAATGGATGTGCCCGAAGCGGCAGCGCATCTGAAAAAATTCAAAAGAAAGTATAAGAATCAGGGAAAGATTTTTGCGATTTCGGCATTGCACAAAGAAGGTCTGGAGGAATTGGTTGAGTTTGTCCGGAGTATTTTATGTCGAGAAAATTTCCAAGAGAGATCAAAAGAATAGTTGTTAAGGTCGGCTCAAGCGTCATTGCCAATTATCAGATGAAGCCGCAAAGGGCACGGTTGCGTTCGTTAGTCGAACAGATCAGCACACTCAACCAACACGGCAAAGAGATTGTCCTGGTCAGTTCCGGCGCAATCGTTTTGGGGATGGGTGCGTTACGCGAGACGACGCGTCCCAGCGATCTAGCGTCGTTGCAGGCGCGCGCGGCCATTGGGCAGGCGATTCTCATGCAGACCTACAGCGATCTTTTCAAAAAAAATAAAACGAAATGTGCGCAGGTGCTTTTAACTTGGGATGATTTCGACAACCGGCACCGCTACAATAACGCGCGGAATACTTTTTGGGCCATTTTGGAGCAAGGCGTCATCCCCATCGTCAACGAAAACGATACGATCTCAACCGAGGAGATCAAATTCGGCGATAACGACAGGTTGTCCGCTTTGGTCGCCGGATTAATCCATGCGGATTTGTTAATCATTCTTTCGGATGTGGAAGGGTTGTATGATCTTAATAGTAAGGAAAAGAAAATTTTCGATGAGATCAAAGAGGTCACGGAAGAAATTAAGGGCATTGCCTCGGGGACAACAAAGCAGCATATTTCCCGGGGAGGAATGACGGCGAAACTGGAGGCGATTAAGCTGGCCACCCACGCCAATATTCCTTGTATCATTGCCGGAGGTGAAGTCCCGGACGTTTTACCGCGGATTTTAAATCGGGAACGGATAGGGACATTTTTTGTAGAGAAAGAAGACAAATTATTGTCGCGAAAGCACTGGATTTCCTTTGGGGCGAAACCTAAAGGAAAAGTCGTCATCGATGCAGGGGCTAAGGAAGCTTTATTAAAAGGCGGAAGAAGTCTTCTTCTTCCGGGGGTCGTCAGCTGGAGCGGGCATTTTAAATCGGGCGATGTGGTGGTGGTCAGCGACAAGAACGACCAGGAAATTGCCCGGGGCATCACGAATTATTCCATTGCGGATTTATTAAACTATACCGATGACAAAAAAGGTCGGCAAGAAGTGATTCATTGCGATAATTTAGTTTTATATAAATAGGTGTAACATGGATCTCGAACAACAAATCAAAACAATCGCCGATAAAGCCAAAGAAGCATCATTAAAACTCGCGCTTGTCTCTAAGTCAGAACGTAACCGAGCCCTGAAATTGATGGCCGAGTCGTTATGGGCCAAACGGAACTATTTGATCGAAGAGAATCGGAAAGATTTAAACGCCGCGAAGAAAGAGAACTACAGCAAGGCCCTGGTAGATCGTCTTACGTTAAGCGATAAAACGATCAAAGAGATGGCCCAATGTCTTTTGGACACGGCCAAACTTAAAGATCCTGTCGGAGAAGTCCTTTCCACATTTAAGCGGCCGAACGGATTGACGATCCGCAAGGTCCGTGTTCCCATCGGGGTGATCGGGATCGTTTATGAATCCCGTCCCAATGTCACTAGCGATTGTATTGGCCTTTGTCTTAAGTCGGGCAACGCGAGCATCTTAAAAGGCGGGCGGGAGGCGGCCCATTCGAATCAAGCCATCTTTAAAGTTTTACAAAACGCGTTGAAACAAACGGAAATCTCATTAGATTCGATTAACTTAATTTCATCGGTTGACCGGCAGGCTTTTCATTATCTGCTGAAACTCGACCAGTATGTCGATCTCATTGTTCCAAGAGGCGGTGAGGAATTGATCCGTTTTGTCGCTGATCATACCCGGATCCCGGTCATCAAACATTACAAAGGCATTTGTCATACCTATGTCAGCGGTCATGCTGATTTAAATATGGCGCATAACGTTTGTATCAATGCGAAGGTGCAGAAGCCCGGGGTTTGCAACGCAATGGAGACAATGCTGGTGCATAAAGATGTGGCGGTACGTTTTCTACCAGTCATTGCCCATGATCTTAAAAAAGCCGGGGTTGAGATTCGGGGGTGTCCGGTCACGAGACGTATTATTAGAGAAGGCGTCAAAGAAGCGACTCAAGAGGATTGGGATACCGAATATCTGGATTTGATCCTTTCGGTAAAAGTTGTTGATGATACGCAAGAAGCCATTGATCACATTAACCGTCACGGTTCCCATCATTCTGATGCGATTGTCACCGAGAATAAGAAGGAAGCTGATTGGTTTCTGAAATCGGTTGACTCGGCATGCCTTTATGTGAACGCTTCGACCCGTTTTACCGACGGATATCAATTTGGATTTGGGGCCGAGATCGGGATCAGCACGGATAAACTGCATGCGCGCGGGCCGATGGCCTTGGAAGAGCTAACAACCTATAAATATTTGGTTTTCGGAAAGGGACAAATCAGACAGTGAGCCGGCGTTTAGGGATATTAGGCGGAACGTTTGATCCGATTCATATAGGGCATTTGCAGATGGCCCAGGTCGTTTGTGAAAAGATGAAGCTGGACAAAGTGATTTTTGTCCCTTCCAACTTGCCTCCGCACAAGACCGCGGTCGGGCTGACGCCGGCTGATCATCGTTTGAATATGGTGAAATTGGCGGTCCAGGACAATCCTTTTTTTACGGTTTCTTCCTGTGAAATCGAGAAAGGCGGAAAATCATACAGCATTGACACGGTCCAATATCTGTCGCATGTTTTCTCGGGGGGCAAGTTGTTTTTTATTATCGGCGCGGACGCGTTTTCAACGATCAATCAATGGAAAGACATTGATCAGATCGTTCGGATTGTCGACTTTATTGTAGTCAACCGTCCGGGAAGTGTAAAGCAGAAAAAAAGCAAAAGTAGCTTGCGCCAGACCCAGTTGGTCATGCCGGGGCTGGATATTTCTTCCTCTTTTGTCCGACAGCGCATTGCGCAAGGAAAAAATATTCATTATCTGGTTCCGGAAAAAGTCGTGCGTTATATTGTTAAAAACAAGTTGTATCTGAAAAAATAATATTAAATTTTTTTAGGTTTAAATTGTCCTTGAATCAATAAGTGGGGGGAATTGAGAATGAATCAAAGTCAAGTCCGAGAGATTAAATTTGGCACGGATGGGTGGAGGGCGGTTATTTCCGACACCTTTACGTTCAAAAACGTGGCGATCGTAGCACAGGCGATCAGTGAATGGATTAATCATCATCTGGCCCCGGATCAATCCGGCCGGAAAATCGTTGCCATCGGTTATGATACGCGGTTTTTGTCGCAAGAATACGCCGAAACGGTCGGATGCGTTTTGGCTCAGAATGGTATTTTTGTTTATCTCTCGGATTACGCGATCCCAACACCGGCGTTAAGTTACGGAGTGACCAGAATTAAGGCCGTGGCCGGAATCATGATCACCGCAAGTCATAATCCTGGAAAATTCAACGGAATTAAAATCAAAACAGCCCAGGGAGGCGGGGCCCCCAGAGAAATTACGGATAAAGTCGAAAGTTATTTGCACCAAACCGAAATCAGGAAGGCAGATTTTAACACTGCCCAACGCGAAGGCAAGATCATTTTGCATGACTACAAAAAGGATTATATCAAATTCATCCGTCAATATATAGACTTAAAGAAGATCAAAGCTTCACGTTTCAAAGTGTTGGCCGATATCATGCATGGAAGTGGAAATGGACTGATGGCCCAGGTTTTAAAAGATACCAAAATCCGGTTATCCTTGATGCGCAGCGACGTTAACCCATCATTCGATGGCGGCAAACCCGAACCGGTCGTGGAATACTTGGAAGAGATATTATATAGAGTAAAGAAAGAAAAATTTGATATCGGTCTGGTCTTGGATGGCGACGCCGACCGCATCGCCGCAGTGAGTCCTGATGGAGAGTTTATTAATCCGCAGAAAATTTTAGGGTTGATTATTCTGCATTTGGTCAGAAACCGCGGACGAACCGGAGGCATTGTCAAAACAATTTGCGGTTCAACCATGCTGGATCATATTGCCGTAAAGTTAGGATTAAAATTATACGAAACCCCGGTCGGTTTTAAATATATTTCCGACCTTATGGTGTCTGAACGGATCATTGCCGGTGGAGAGGAAGCTGGCGGTATCGGCCTTCAGGATTATATTCCCGAAAGGGACGGGACCTTGGCCGGGCTCCTGCTTTTGGAGATGATGGTTTATCAGCGCAAGAACATCAAAAAGATCATTGATGACATGGAAAAGGAATTCGGACGATATTATTACGAACGTCTGGATTTGCAATTGGGAAATGATCGGTTTGACATCAATGAAATACGCAAAATCCCTAGGATTTTAGGGAAAAAGGTCGTTGCGGTCAAAGATTTTGATGGCGTCAAGTTAATTTGTGAGGATGAGAGCTGGCTAATGTTCCGCCCGTCCGGAACCGAGCCGATTGTCCGGGTCTATGCCGAGGCTAAATCGTTAACCAAAGCAAAAAAATTGGTCAAATTTGGAGAAGGTGTGTTAAAAAAAGAGCATAAATGATTTATTGGATTGCCTATGGATTGCTTAAGATCTGCAGCGAACTTTTTTTCCCCATCAAAGTCTATGGTTTTAAGAATCTTCCTAAAAAAGGCGCTTACATTCTGGCCAGTAATCATGAGAGTTATATTGATCCTATTGTGATCGGGCTATCCTGCCGCCGAAAAATTTGTTATATGGCTAAAGATTCACTATTTCGTAACAAGTTCGTCAGCGTTGTACTGAATCAAGTGGGCGCTTTCCCTATTAAAAGAGGTGCGTCCGATATTGGGGCGATTAAAATAACTTTAAAAATTTTAAAAGAAGGAGTACCTGTTGTTCTTTTTCCGGAAGGGACAAGAATCGTTTCTCAGAAAAGGACTCATGGGGGGGTGGGGTTGATTACCGCCCAAAGTGGTGTCCCAGTGATCCCGGTTTTTATAAAGGGTTCTGATCGGGTCCTTCCGAAAGGCGCAAAATTTTTGAAACGTCATAAAGTTAAGATTTTTTTGGGTCCGGTTGTGCGTTTTAAAGAGTTTTCCTCGGCCCATCAAATCGCAGATCACATTATGGGCAAAATCCGATCGCTTCAGGAATCTTCTTCATGATTTTAGTTTTCAGAATCAAAGATTAAACCCTTTCATTGTCTTATATTTGAGGATCAAATTGGAGTTTCCTCGGGATCTAACCCTGTTTACTTATATCTTATCGAAAATAAACTAAATTTTAATTGACAAAATTATTTTTTTTGCAATAATTGAGTACTTTAGATTGACCAGACGATCATGCAAACGCATGTGTGTCTGGTTTTTTCTAAAGAATTTTTATGAAAAGAGGATATTTTTAATGGATCAAGATAAGAGAACATTAATGTCTGAAATGTATAATAGTACATTAAAAGATATTAAAGAAGGTGAGATTGTCAAAGGATTGATCGTGACGATTACCAACAAAGAGGTGGTCGTTGACATTGGTTTTAAATCGGAAGGATTTGTGCCCATCGATGAATTTCGTGATCGCGAAGAATTGAAAGAGGATCAACAGATTGATGTTTTTATCGAGTCGATCGAAGACGAGGATGGGCGTTTGGTTCTCTCTAGGACCAAAGCCGAGAAGATGAAGGGCTGGCAGCGGATTAACGACGATGTTAACGAAGGGGATGTCGTTGAAGGACGCGTGCTCAAACAGGTTAAAGGTGGTTATATAGTCGATATTGACAGTGTTGAGGCGTTTTTGCCTTTGTCCCTATCTTCATTCCGCGGTGTTTCCATGAATGAGATTATGGGCAATAGATATAAATTTCAAGTCGCCAAGATGAACAAACAGCGCAGAAATCTCATTTTATCACGTCGAGATGTCGTTCAGAAAGAACGGGAAGTCGTTAAAGCGAAATTATGGGAAGAATTAGAAAAAGGACAGAAACGCGTTGGGGTCGTTAAAGGGATTACCGACTTTGGCGCTTTTATTGATTTAGGCGGGGTCGATGGTTTGTTGCATATCACTGATATGAGTTGGTCCCGCATCAGTCACCCTTCGGAAGTCGTCGCCATCGGCGATAAGATCGACGTTCTAATCCTGGATTTTGATAAGGAGAATTCCAAAGTTTCTCTTGGATTGAAACAAATCATCCCAAATCCGTGGAGCGATGTCTATGATCGGTATCCTCCGGGATCGAAAATCAAAGGTAAGATTGTCAACATTATGCCTTATGGTGTATTCGTGGAAATTGATAAAGGCATTGAAGGTCTGCTTCACTCCTCTGAGATTTCCTGGCAGAAAAAAATGATCAATCCGCAAGAAATGTTCAAGGTGGGAGATATGATCGATGTTCAGATCATCAATGTGGACAAAGACTCGAAGAGGATCTCCTTGAGCATGAAACAATTGGAGGCTAATCCATGGTTGGAAGCCGAGAAAAACTTGAGCGTTGGAAGTAAGGTTCAAGGAAAAGTCCGCGGTTTCACCGATTATGGCGCTTTCATTGAGTTGGAATCGAATTTAGAAGGCATGATTCATGTCTCAGACATGTCTTGGACCCGCAAGGTAAGTCATCCGCAAGATATATTGAAAAAAGGTCAGACCGTTGAAGTGATTATTTTAGGAGTCGATGGTGAGAATAGAAAAATTACTCTAGGTTTGAAGCAATTGACTCCAAATCCTTGGCCGGAGATCTCTCAGAAATATCCAATAGGAGTCGAAGTCGAAGCCGAGGTGATCCTTAACTCTAACTTTGGCGTTTTTGTCAAGTTGGAAGATGATGTTGAGGCTTTGGTTTACTCCTCTGAGATCGATAAAGCTCAGGCTGCGGCTTTAAAACCCGGCGATAAGCTGAAGGTGCGAGTTATTAAAGTCGATGTCGAGCAAATGAAGATAGGCGTCAGCACGAGACTATCATAATCCTGGTCAATTCCAATTTAGTCGAAATTTAATTAATCTTCTTTCGTTAAAGAAGTCGATTTTCCATGCAGATAGAAGATGTTATCAAAAAAATAGCCCGCGGAACAACTGAAATAATTAATGTTGAGGGGCTTAAAAGTAAACTGCATGAATGTTCAAAGTTTAAAAGAAAACTACGTGTTAAAGCCGGCTTTGATCCCACCGCTCCCGATTTGCATTTAGGGCATGTTGTTCTTCTTAACAAGCTACGGCAGTTACAGGATCTAGGACATCAGGTTTTTTTCCTGATTGGGGATTTTACGGCTCAGATCGGAGATCCTTCCGGTCGGGACCAGTTGCGTTACAAAATGAACGCGGATCAAATCGCTCAGAACGCCAAGACGTATAAGAGCCAGGTTTTTAAAATCCTTGACCACAAAAAGACAGAAGTCGTCTTTAACAGCAGTTGGCTCGGTCGATTAACAGCGCAGCAAATCATTGAACTTTCAGCTTATTCGACCGTGGCGCAAATGTTGGCTCGCGCGGATTTTAAACAAAGATTCGAGCAGAAAAAAGAAATCAGTATTTTAGAGTTTATCTATCCTTTGCTTCAAGGATACGATTCGGTTCATTTGAAAGCCGACATTGAGCTGGGTGGAGCGGATCAGAAATTCAATTTGTTGATGGGACGGCAACTGCAGGAAGCTTTCCAAATGCCGCCGCAGGTGATTATCATGACGCCGCTTTTGGAAGGGACGGATGGCGTCCATAAGATGAGCAAGTCCTTAGGTAATTACATCGGGATTAATGAATCACCTAAGGAAATTTTCGGCAAAATGATGTCGATTAACGATGACCTGATGTATCGTTACTTTGAATTGTTAACGGATGTTGATCTTTCTGAAGTGAAAACGTTTCATCCGAAAGAAGCGAAAATGAAATTGGCCCAAGCGCTTGTCGCTCGGTTTCATTCCGAACGGGACGCCCAAAAAGCGCGGGATGAATTCAATAAGATTTTCACCCAAAGAGACGAGCCCAGCGAGATCATGGCGTATTCCTTTGATCTGATGGACAGTAAAAAGCAACTTGTCGATATTTTACTGGAAACCAAGTTGGTCGCGTCTCGCAATGAAGCGCGGCGATTGATCAATCAAAAAGCGATCAGTCATGAGGGGGTTCAGATCGAGGATGAGCACTGGAAGATCCGGGCAGGAATTTTAAAAATAGGAAAAAGGCGATTTTTAAAATTGATTCCTGCTGAATGAGCGGCCGATAATATCTTATATAAATTATATTTTATAATAATAGAACAAACATCTTGACAAAGGATAACGATTTATATATACTTCGCTTTTACGTTTGTCGCCCCTGTAGCTCAGCCGGTAGAGCACGTCCTTGGTAAGGACGAGGTCACCGGTTCAAGACCGGTCGGGGGCTTTTTAAGAAATCAAATTTAATAAAATAAAATAGATTAAGAAATGCGCGAGAATATTCAATTTGAATGTACCGAGTGTCATCGGATTAATTACTGCGGGACGAAAGACAAGAAAAAAAATCCCGATAGATTAGAGCTGAAGAAGTACTGCCGGTTTTGCCGTAAACATGTTCTTCATCGAGAAATGAAGAAGTAATTTACTAGTCCTTCGTCAAATCGTTTTGATAGATCGTCTTTCTAAATTGACTCGGGACAGTGCTGATAAAAGTCATTCAGGTTTTTTGACGAAGCACTAGGCCTGTAGCTCTAATTGGTAGAGCAACGGTCTCCAAAACCGTGGGTTGTAGGTTCGAATCCTGCCAGGCCTGTGGTTTTAGATTAAATTAAGATGCTTGTTAACGTACAAAAATTTTTTTCGGAAGTCCTAGTTGAACTCAGGAAGGTTTCTTGGTCAACGCGAAGAGAAGTTATCGATTCAACTTGGGTCGTCATTATCAGTTCAGCGTTTTTAGGAGTATTAATAGCGATCATTGATATTGTTCTTTCCAAACTAGTGGGGATATTAATCAAGTAAAATGACTATGAAGTGGTACGTGGTTCATACTCAAACGGGTTCCGAGGAAAAAGCGAGAGCTGGTCTTGCGACAAGAATGGCTTCGACCGCTTTGAAAAAATATATTGGAGAGGTCGTTGTTCCAACGGAACAGGTTTCGGAGATCAGAGGCGGCAAGAAGCGAATTTCCACGCGTAAATTTTTCCCCGGTTATATCCTGTTGAAGATGGATATGAACAAGGAAAGCTGGTATCTGGTCAAGACTACTCCCGGGATTACCGGTTTTATTGGTCCGGGCAATAAACCAGCGCCTTTGTCCGATGAAGAAGTCGATACGATATTAAAACGGACTGTCGAGACGGAAACAAAACCCAGCCCTAAAATTATTTTTGAGATCGGTGAACCGGTTCGGATTTCTCAAGGACCGTTCGCCAACTTCAATGGTTCGGTCATGGAAGTGTACCCGGACCGTGGAAAACTTAAGGTCAGTGTCTCCATTTTCGGTCGTGCAACATTGGTGGAATTGGAATATTGGCAAGTTGAAAAGGTGTAATCATGGCAAAAGAAGCTGTAGCTCAAATTAAATTATATGTTCCAGCCGGGCAGGCTAATCCTGCTCCGCCGGTCGGCCCGGCGTTAGGCCAGCATGGCGTCAATATTATGATGTTTTGTAAACAGTTCAATGAAAGAACGAAGGGGAGAGAAGGCCTCACTTTACCGGCGATCATTACCGTTTACAAAGATAAATCATTCGATTTTATCGTTAAATCCGCACCAAGTTCGGTTCTTATCAAGAAAGCCGCGAATTTAGCTAAGGCGTCCGGCCAGGCCGGAAAAGAAAAAATCGGTACGTTAACGAAAAAGCAGGTCGAAGAGATAGCGAAACTCAAGATGGAAGATATCAATACCGCGGACTTGCAACAAGCCGTCAAGATCATCAAAGGCACCGCCCGTAGTATGGGTATTGAGGTTTTAAATTAAAATTTTTTTGGGCTAGATATTACGATCCATCGTTGGGGTGATTCATTACGGCGGATACGGAATTAAAAATTAAAAAATTCAATTAGAATACTATGGCTACTCTAAGCAAAAGAACAAAACAAATTTCAAGTGTGGTTGATACCCAAAAGACCTATTCCTTGGAAGAGGCGATGGGGCAGGTGGTTGGTTTACCTAAAGTCAAATTTAACGAAACAGTTGAGTTGCATTTTAATTTAAGTATTGATTCAAAGAATTCCGAACAGTCTGTCCGCGGTACCGTTGTTCTGCCGCACGGATCGGGAAAAACCATTCGGATTGCGGTCTTTTGTAAAGGAGAGGTCACCCAGAAAGCGCAGGATTTGGGGGCCGATTTTATCGGCGCGGAGGATTTGATCGAAAAGGTCGCTAAAGGATTTTTGGGCTTTGATTGCGTCATTGCGACACCGGATATGATGAGAGAGTTAAGCAAGTTAGGAAAGGTCCTCGGTCCTCGCGGTTTAATGCCCAGCCCTAAGGCCGGAACCGTTACCATGGATATCGAGCGAGCGATCAAGGAAGTCAAAGCGGGAAAGATCGAATTTAAATCAGATAAGCAATGCGGCATTCACGTCGGGATTGGGAAAAAATCTTTTTCTTCCGATCAATTGGTTCAAAACGCGCGTAATGTGATTGATGCCGTGAATCATTCAAAACCAGCAAGTGTCAAAGGAAACCTGATTAAGAGCCTCTTTGTCTCAACCACCATGGGGCCGGGATTGAGGGTAGCTGTATGAAAAAAGTCGGTCAGGCATTTAGAGCAGGAATGGTAACGCATATTAAGAAGGGTATTGAAAAACGGAAAAATACCTTTCTCGTTAGCTATAGTGGACTTTCTGGCCCGGAGATGAATACGTTTCGAAAAGGAATGAAACAGGTCGGAGCAGATCTGCATGTCTCCAGAAACAATATCGCCCAACTCGCGTTAAAAGATCTTAAGCTGGACAAGCTGGCCGAACGAATCGCCGGTCAAACAGCATTTGTCTGGAGTGACACCGATGCCGCAGAGGTCTCCAAAAGATTGATTAAGTTTACCAAGGAATCTGAACGGATTGTTCTTCAGGGTGGGTTGCTAGACGGAGTGGCTTTAGAGAAGAAAGATGTCGAGAGATTATCCGATCTACCATCGAGAGAAGTATTGTTGACTATGTTACTGCGAACCTTAAACTCGCCGATCACACGGTTGGCAATGGTCTTGAATGGAAAGACTCGAGATTTATTATCTGTTTTGAAACAATTAAGTGAGAAAAAGGGAGGAAATTAAAATGTCAGAGAGTACAGTCGTTCTTTCACCAAAACTAGAAGAGGTAGCCAAAGCGATCGAAGGGTTAACCGCTCTAGAGTTGTCTGATTTGGTCAAGAGTTTGGAAGCGAAGTTTGGCATTTCTGCCGCTATGCCGATGATGGCTGGGCCGATGATGGCTGCCGCTCCGGGCGCTGGTGGCGCTGTCGCTGCGGCCGAAGAGAAAACAACTTTTGATGTTGTGCTGAAAGAAGCAGGCACAAATAAAATCGCTGTGATCAAAGAAGTCCGTGCCGTGACCAATTTAGGACTCAAGGAAGCTAAAGATTTAGTGGAAGCTGCTCCTAAAACCGTCAAGGAAGGCATGACGAAGGACGAGGCCGAAGATTTAAAGAAGAAATTGGAAGCCGCTGGTGCGAAGGTTGAATTAAAGTAAACCGTTTTGAGTTTATAAAAAATCTAGCCTAAACTATTTTAAGAAAGTTAACCCACCTTCCTAAAAAAAAATGAAAAAAATAAACATAAGAAATTTTGCCAAAGTTCAGGATAATTTTGGATTACCACAATTGCTTGATATCCAGTTGCAGTCTTATGTAAGTTTTTTGCAAAGGAATAGTTCTCCTGAAGATCGCACCGACCAAGGTTTAGAAGAGGTCTTCCGTGAAGTGTTTCCGCTCGAAAGTTATGATGGGCAGATCCGCTTGGAATACATCAGCTACGCTTTGGGCAAGGAAAAATATTCTTGTTACGAGTGTCAGAGACGAGGTATGACGTATTCTGCTCCCTTGAAGGTCAAGCTTCGTTTGATCACCCCGGTTGATATTAAGGAACAGGAAGTTTATTTTGGTGATTTTCCGTTGATGACGGACACGGGAACGTTCATTATTAATGGAGACGAGAGGGTGGTTGTTTCCCAGATCCAACGTCCGCCCGGCGTCTCGTTTGAAGCCGAGATGCATCCGACCGGAAAAAGCATTTATCATGGCCGGATTATTCCCTCCCGTGGTGCCTGGTTTGAAATCAAATATGATCTCAACGATGTTTTATTGGCGTATATTGATCGCAGAAGAAATTTTCCGGCCTCTCAGATCTTAAGAATCATGGGGCTTTCCAGCATCGAAGATATGCAAAAGATGCTGGGGGAAAATTTTGATAAGCTTAAACCGACCCTGGAAAAGGATCACACGACTTCCAAAGAAGAAGCTTTACTCGATTTTTACCGCAAGATGCGGCCTACCGAACCGGCCACTGTTGAAGTTGCGGATGCCTTGTTTTTCAGATTGTTTTTCGACCCGAAGCGTTATGATTTAAGCAAGGTCGGCCGGCATATTATCAATCGTAAATTAGGCACTAGTGTTCCGTTGGATAATCGCGTCTTGGATATGACCACCGTCATCGCGGTCATCCGTTATTTGCTTGGTCTCAGAGAAGGTCATGGCGAGACGGATGATATCGATCACTTGGGAAATCGACGCATTAAGACCGTCGGAGAATTGGTCCAGAACCAGGTGCGCATCGGTTTGGCGCGTCTCGAGCGGTCGATTAAAGAGCGGTTGGTTGTTATGAGCAGTTTTGAAAATTTGACCGCACATCATTTAATCAATTCCCGTCTTTTCTCCAACCAGATTCAGGATTTCTTCGCCCGAAGCCAATTGTCGCAATTTATGGATCAGGTGAATCCTTTGGCGGAGATGACGCATAAAAGAAGATTGAGCGCTTTAGGGCCAGGCGGGTTGTCTCGGGAACGAGCCGGTTTTGAAGTCCGCGACGTCCATCCGACCCATTACGGTCGTGTTTGTCCGATCGAAACCCCGGAAGGTCCGAACATCGGTTTGATTGCGTCTTTAACGACCTGTGCGCGGGTCAATGATTTAGGATTTATTGAAACCCCCTATAAGAAAGTTGTTAACGGGCGTGTTTCGAAGGACATTGAATATTTGACCGCCGATGTGGATCAGGACAAGTATATTGCTCAAGCCAATGCGGTGGTGGACCGGGATGGGACATTTCTCGAGAAAGATGTCGCCTGCCGTTATAAAACAGATTTTCCTAAAGTGAAACCGGATAAGGTCAACTTTATGGATGTTTCCCCGAAACAATTGGTTTCCGTTGCTGCATCTCTCATTCCGTTTTTGGAACACGATGACGCGAACCGTGCTTTGATGGGATCAAACATGCAGCGTCAAGCCGTTCCTTTGATGATTACGGAAGTTCCTTATGTCGGAACCGGGATGGAAGCCAAGGTCGCTACGGATTCAGGGGTCGTGGTTGTTGCCAAAGAGTCCGGTAAAGTGACGAAAGTCGATGCCCGTGAGGTTACCATCGGCGATACGGTTTATCCTTTGAAAAGCTTTTTACGTTCTAACGCAAATACCTGTGTCCATCAAAGACCGATTGTCCAGTTGGGTGAACACGTCGATAAAGGTCAAACGATTGCCGATGGGATCGCGACCAAAGACGGCCGCTTGTCTTTGGGCCGCAATGTCCTGGTCGCGTTTATGCCTTGGCGCGGTTATAACTTTGAGGACGCCATTTTAATCAGCGAAAAGATTGTCCGCGAGGATAAATTTACTTCGATCCATATCGAAAAGTTTGAGATCGAAGCCCGCGAAACCCGTTTGGGTAATGAAGAAATCACCCGGGATATTCCTAATATTAGTGAAGAGGCCTTGAAGGATCTCACCGAAGAAGGGATTGTCCGGATGGGCGCGCATGTGAAGGCCGGAGATATTCTGGTCGGGAAAGTCACCCCGAAGAGCGAAAAAGAACTTTCTCCGGAAGAAAGACTTTTGCGCGCGATCTTCGGAGAGAAAGCCGCCGATATCCGCGATACATCTTTAACTCTTCCGCCTGGGATCGAAGGGGTGGTTGTCAACGTCGAGTTGTTTCAGCGCAACGAACGCGGCCGGAAATCGAAAATCGATAAGACCAAAGAAATGGCCACGATCCATAAGATTAAGGAATATTACAAACAAGAGATTGAGTTCATTGAGTCAGAAAAAGAAAAGAGACTCAGTAAAGTCACCGGGATGGACAAGAAAAAGCTCGGCAAGATGGACTTGAGCGATTTCAGCGGCGATGAAGATGCCCGTGACGTTATCAATTTTTATAATGACAAGATCAAAGAATTAAGCGAGGAAGAACAGCAGGAAATTGATCGTGTTAAGCGTGGCGATGAATTGCCCGCGGGCGTTTTGAAGAGAGTTGTCGTTTATGTGGCGACGAAACGCAAACTTTCCGAAGGGGATAAAATGGCGGGGCGACATGGAAACAAAGGAGTCGTTGCCAGGATTTTACCTGAAGAAGACATGCCGTTTCTCGCTGACGGCACGTCGGTCGAAATTGTTTTGAATCCGTTGGGCGTTCCGTCTCGTATGAACGTGGGGCAGCTTTTGGAAACCCATTTAGGCTGGGCGGCATACGCGTTGGGTTTTCATGCCGAGACACCGGTTTTCAACGGTGCCATTGAACGCGAAATCAGAGATCTTTTAAAACAAGCCGGATTACCGGAGAGCGGCAAGACGGTTGTTTATGACGGCCATACCGGGATTCCGTTTGATCAACATGTGACTGTGGGATACATCTATATGCTGAAGCTGATCCACCTCGTTGATGAAAAGATCCACGCGCGCTCCATCGGTCCATATTCGTTGGTCACGCAACAGCCCCTAGGTGGAAAGGCTCATTTCGGTGGACAGCGGTTCGGAGAAATGGAAGTTTGGGCTCTTGAAGCGTACGGTGCTGCGTATACATTACAGGAAATGTTAACCGTGAAAAGCGATGACGTGATGGGTCGAAGCCGCATTTATGAAGCGATCGTCAAGGGCGAACAGAAATTCACATCAGGAACCCCGGAGTCGTTTAACGTTTTGGTGAAAGAGCTTCAGGGGTTGTGTTTAGATATTAAGCTGGAAAGAGCCAACGCTGAGGCTAAAGAGATGAGATTGCCGGATAAGGAAAAAGCCGAAGCCAAACCAGAAACCAAAAAGGATAAATAATCGATATGATAACTGAAATCAAAGATAAAGATCGCGATAAGATAGTTATCAAAATTGCTTCACCGCAAGTGATTAAATCTTGGTCGACGGGTGTGATTAAAAAAGCGGAAACGCTCAATTACCGCACTTTGAAACCCGAAAAGGATGGATTGTTTTGCGAAAAGATTTTCGGTCCGGTCCGGGACTGGGAATGCAACTGCGGTAAATATAAAGGAATTAAGTTCAAGGGGATCACCTGCGATCGTTGCGGCGTTCTGGTGACGCGTTCTTCTGTCCGTCGGGAACGGATGGGGCATATCGAGTTGGCCTGTCCGGTCACGCATATTTGGTTTTATAAAGCCGTCCCCAGCCGATTGTCCGCACTTTTGCAAGTCGGATTACGCGATCTGGAAAGACTCATTTATTATGAGGAATATGTGGTCATTGATCCGGGCGAAACAGCCTTAAAGAAAAAAGAGTTTTTATCCGAAGAGAAATACCAAGAATGTCTGTCGAAGTACGGCGGTGCGTTTAGAGCGAAGATCGGTGCCGAAGCGGTCAGAGATTTATTGAAGGAAATCGACCTGGATGTTCTTTGCAAGAAACTGCGTAAAGATTTAGAGAAAGCTAACCCTGCCGGAACCAATGCGAAAAAGATTTCCAAGACTTTAAAGATTGTCGAAGATTTCAAAGACTCCGGCAATCTCGCCGAATGGATGGTTCTCGAAGTCTTGCCGGTGATCCCTCCGGATTTGCGTCCGTTAGTTCCTCTCGAAGGGGGACGTTTCGCGACGTCCGATTTAAATGATTTGTATCGACGGGTTATTAATCGCAACAACCGTTTAAGAAAACTTTTGGATTTGAAAGCGCCGGAAATTATTATCCGCAACGAAAAACGCATGTTGCAGGAAGCGGTGGACGCGTTATTGGATAACGGTCGTCATGGCCGTCCGGTTTTAGGTTCCGGCAACCGTCCGCTCAAATCTTTGTCCGACATGCTTAAAGGTAAGCAGGGACGCTTCCGCATGAACCTTTTGGGTAAGCGCGTTGATTATTCCGGCCGTTCGGTCATTGTCGTCGGTCCGGAATTGAAATTGTATCAATGCGGTCTGCCGAAGAAAATGGCGCTCGAACTTTTTGAGCCTTTTATTATCCGTCAGTTGAGAGAAAAAGGATTTGTGCATACGATCAAGGGCGCTAAACGGATGGTGGAACGCGCCAAGATTGAGGTTTGGGATATATTGGATGAGGTTATTAAGGACCATCCGATCATGTTGAACCGCGCGCCGACGCTACACCGTTTGAGTATCCAGGCGTTTCAACCCATTCTGATTGAAGGGAAAGCCATTAAATTACATCCCTTGGTTTGCGCGGCCTTTAACGCCGACTTCGATGGAGATCAAATGGCCGTCCACGTTCCATTATCGGTGGAAGCCCAGATCGAATGCCGGTTGGAACTATTATCCATTAATAATATTTTTTCTCCCGCAGACGGTCGTCCGGTCATCGCACCGACTCAGGACGTGATTTTGGGGCTTTATTATTTGACGAAGAATCGATTTAAAGCTGAGGAGGAAACAAAATTATTCGGAAGTCCCAAGGAAGTTATGATTGCTTATAACGATGGGCTCCTTGATTTGCACGGTCCGATCCGTCTGAGAATCGATGGGGCAATGTGGGGGGACGAGAAGCCGTCCTTGGTTATTTCTCATGATCAACCGGTCCACGAAGAAAAGAAACAATCCCAAAAAGCGGAGCCAGAACAACCACCCGTCAACAAATCGTCAACGATTGAAACAACGGTCGGCCGGGTCATTCTCAATGGTTTATTACCCAAAGGATTTGGTTATGTGAATGACACGCTGGATAAGAAAAAAACCGGATTGGTCATTTCGGATTGCTATAAAAAATTTGGTCAGCATCGCACGGTGGTTTTGCTGGATGATTTGAAGGATTTGGGTTTTCGCTGGGCAACACTGGCGGGGATCTCCATTGCGATTGACGATTTAACGATTCCTAAAGAAAAAGATGATGCAATAAAATCGGCGAAACAAGAGGTATCGAAAGTCGAAGATCAATACCGCAAAGGGATCATCACGGGACGGGAAAGATATAACAAGATCATCGACGTGTGGACCCATACAACGGAATCTTTGTCGGATTTTGTTTTTAAACAGATGGATCCATTTAATCCGGTTTTTATCATGGCGGATTCCGGGGCCCGCGGGTCAAGATTGCAGATCCGTCAGTTGTCC
>JAHFFY010000077.1 GCA_023247705.1 Candidatus Omnitrophota bacterium
CTCGGAGAGGTTCTGGTGATTGTCCTGGCCGATGATCGTGATGCCCTGCAGTTCAAAGGTATTGGGATTGAAGGCGTCGATATAGTAGAGGCGGTTTTTTAGTCCGTAAAAGGTCAGGTTTTTGATCGTGGCTTGTTTGCGTTCTTCGCTGTCGGCTTTCAGGATGAGATTTTCGTTGCGGATCTCATCGGAGGAGAGCGTGGCCCGCGGGACAAAACGCTCGTTGACCCAGAGGATGAAGATCGAAACCAGGACGCAAAAAAAGAGAGTCGGTTTCGTGATCTGCCAGAAGTTCAGTCCGCTGGCACGCAGGGCAATGATTTCATTATTTTTGTTGAGGCGGCTGAAGGTCAGGAGGGTCGCGATCAGGCAGGCGAAAGGCGAGGTCTGGACAAAGATGATCGGCAAAAACGAGGAGTAGTATTGAAATAAAATCGCGAAGCCCACTTTCCGGTCGATGATTTCGGAGAGATTGCTGGTGATGTCGATCAGGATATAAAGAAAACAAAAGACGAAGATCGTCGATAGAAAGACAAAGATAATGGATTTTAAAATATAGTTGTCTATAAGGCGCATAATCGGTAATTGAGGGTCAGGGCGACCAGCCCGGTCACCAGATTCGGCGTCCACATCGTGATCATGGCCGGAGTGATGTTTTGGATACTGAGCGCCTCGCAACCCAGCGACATCAGATAATAGACCGCTGCGCACAGAATAGCCATGAGCACATTGACGGATTTTTCCCGACGGTGGGTGATGACGGCCAGAGGAAAACCGATGAGGACAAAAATCAGCGTTGAGAACGACCAGGTGATCTTGCGGTAGTATTCGGTCTTAAGCGGCGCTACATCCACGAATAATTTTTCCATCTCCGGGATTTTTTTCTGGATTTCCTTGAGGGTCATGCTTTTGGGCTTTTTGTCGGTCTCTTGGGCCGCTTGAGTAAGATCCAGCGTCATAAAATAATTCTGGAAATTGAGTTTATAAAAACTCCCGGGGTTGTTGGGGTTGGGCTGGTCCATGGTGCCGTTCATCAATTTCAGTTTGATTTTATCTTCTCCCGGGACCGGGGTGAATTCGCCTTCTTTGGCGATGATGGTGTGTGTGGGTTTCCCGTCGGGCTGGGGTTGATAGATGCGGATGTTAAACATCCGGTTGCCTTCGATGCGATAGATGAAAAGGATCTGGTCTTGGAAGGCGTTGATGAAGGAACCGGCCTCCAGAGCGGCCGTTGGATTTTTGATGCCGACGTCTTTTAAGACGATCCGTTGTTGATGATGGGCATAGGGGATGACCCCGCCGTTGAGAATAAGCAAAATAAAACTCATGATGATCCCCAGCATCATCAGCGGAAATAAAATGGTCTTAAGCGGAATGCCGCTCGCCCTGATCGCCAGGATCTCATTGTCCGCCGATAATCGGCTGAAGGTGAGAATCACGGTGGTTAAACACGAGATCGGCAGGGTGTATCCCAGGAGGACCGGAATATAGAGCAGAAAGACTTTTCCCACCAGCACGATGCTGACCCCTTTGTTAATGACGAGGTTGGCTAACTGGATGAGATTTCCTAACAAGAAAACACAGGTGAGGACGCCCAACGAAAGAAAAAAAGGAAAGATGCATTCACATAGAATATAACTTCTTAATATCTTCATTTTGAGTGGAATACGGCGGCGGTCATGATGAAGAGACTTGAGATGCTTTTGCGAATTTTATTTTATATTCAAACAGCAATCGCCAGGGTGAACACGCCAATGTTTTGAGCCCCCGCCTTTTTTAAAGTCCGCGCAGCCTCGGAAACGGTTACGCCGGTGGTTAACAAATCGTCCACGATCAGAACAGATTTTTCAAAAAATTCATCAGGACGGATTATTTTAAATGCGCCTTGTATGTTTGTCCAGCGATCTTTTCGTCCGATTAAGGCCTGATTTTGGGTGGGACGGACCCGCACCAGGTTTTGTTCGCATAAGGGGATCCCCAGTTCATCGGACATGGATTGAGCCAGGAGGTGGGCCTGGTTGTATCCTCTTTCCCGACGGCGTGTGGCGTGCAGAGGGATAGGGACGATGCAATCGAAGGAGCTTAAATCGATTTGGTAATTTTTTAAAAATAACGACATCACGTGTCTGAAGGGATGCCGCAGGTGTGTTTTGTTGGCGTATTTAAACAGATGAATCAGCTGGCGCATCGGCGCGTTATACAGAGCGCTGCTGTAGGATTGATCGAAATGAAATTCGCTATGCCGGCAATCCAGACAGAACGTTTGCGCGGGATCCATGAGGTGCTTGGAACACTTCCGGCAAAACGGTGGGGTATTGAATTCGATCTTATCGAGGCAAGACGGGCATAAGACGATGGAAGGACGATGGTAAGGAATATACCGTTTGCAAAGAACACAATTGTGCGGATAGGAAAGGCTCAGAAGGCCCGCTGTGAGATTTTTAAACATAGACAATTTTTGGGTGGGGGAGCCGATGTATAGATTACCTGAGGCGTCCTGTTTTGTCAAATTTCCACCAGGTATGGAAACTCGGAAATTAGGTTGCGGTCGAATCAAAAATTGTATATCTTAAAGCTTATGATGCGAAACAACAGATGGATATTTTTGATTGCGGTCTTCATCCTTTTTTTTATGGGTCTGCGTACTACCCCGACAAACTCGTTTTTGTCTGCTGATTCCTCTATACGTTATGAGGAAATCAACAGACAAAAACAAAACTGTCGGGGTAGTACCGATTTTTCTGCTCTCGGCGGTGTTCCATCCGAGCAGACCGCTGTATTTCTTTCTCCTGTTTATAAAATCAAACAGAAGTATAAATCCATGAAAGGCCCGGGCAGGACCCAGAAAGTTTTTTTGCTCAAAGATCAATCAGCACCGCCACAACTTCTTTGGATCACCGGTTATGAGGCGGTGGTCGTCAAGGAAGACGGACAGACCCCGGAATTGCAGGAATTTATGTGCCATAGTAATTTGGATCTCGATGTCAAGTGCCATGCCGAGCGGTTTGGCGCCGCAACGAGCCTGACCGGGATTCGGCTGTTTACTCTTTCGCAGGGCCAGGTGAACATCCGTTTTCCCAAGGGATTTGGTATTCCCATCCTCAGCGACGAACAACTGGATTTAACGACCCAGGTCTTAAACAATAATTTGGAAAATCCTGATCTGCGGGTTAGGTATCAAATCAGAGTGCACTTCATCGCTGACCAGGATTTAAAGGAACCGTTGACGCCTCTTTTTGAAACCGCTGCCCATGGCCTGGTTTTACTGGAGCCGGGGAAAGACCCTTATTTTGGCATTCCGCATCCTGACCGCGGTCAGCATGGCTCCGGCTGTTTGGTCGGCGCCACGGCCAACGTCAATAATGAATATAAGGATCAAATGGGACGCCGGTTTAGCGGTCATTGGGTCGTCAAGCCGGGACGGGAAATCAATAAGACCTTGGTGACCGAAATCATGCGATTGCGTTATGATACGCGGATCCATTATATCGCGGTGCATCTCCATCCGTTTGCCGAGTCGCTGGAATTGAGAGATTTGACCGCGGGAAAGAGGGTGTTTAAAAGCCGGGCGCGGAATTTTAAGAACGGTATTGGACTGGACGCTGTCGATTTCCTTTCGAGTCGCGCAGGAATTCCGGTTTACAAAGATCATCAATACGAACTGATCAGCGTTTATAACAACACCTCTCAGGAAGACCAAGATTCTATGGCGGTCATGTATTTTTATCTGGAGGATAAAAATTTCAGAAAAGAAAATATAAAGAAACCAACCCCTTTTCCTGAGGGATGATTCGCCTCAGGGGAAAATGAGAATATCGCCTTGTCAGCGTTTTGAGAACAGCGTATAATGGGACAAGTTATTTGATGAAATGCATTATTTTTGGGAGAGAGATCGGATGAACCGGCCTAAAATAGGGATTTTTTTTCTGGCGTTTCTTTTGTGTTTCAGCTATCTCGCCTTAGCGTCATTTGTTTTTAGTGTCGATATTCTGAACAAACAACAGGTCTCGCAGCTTTCGGACGGCAAACTGATCGATGCCTATATCGATGTCGTCATTGAAATCGAGGCGGCCAAGACCTTTTATTCCCGAGGCGGGTTGACCCCCAAAGAATATGAAAGTTACAAAGATTTGTTGCGTTACCGGGTCTGGCTGGTGATGGAGATCCAAAAACGAAAATTGGAAGTTCCCCGTTTAGACCCTTAGTTCCTCGATAAAATTGGAGGTTATAGGAATAGCTCATGCATGCAACCCTCGAACAAGATAAAAAACAACTCCTTGAAATTCTGATTCGCGATGCATTTTTTAAAGAAAAGGTCATTTTGTCCTCGGGCAAATCGAGCGATTTTTATATCGATGCCCGGCGCGTCACGTTAAGCGCGCAAGGTTGTTTCCTGTGCGCAAAAATGATTCTGGAACTTTTGAAAAACGAAAAGGTCGGCGCGATCGGCGGCCCGACTTTGGGAGCCGATCCGCTTTTGGGTGCGATCGGTGTTTTGAGCTTTCAGGCGAAGACACCGGTCAATACCTTTATCATCCGCAAAGCGCCCAAGCCGTACGGCAAGCAGCAGCAGATCGAAGGGCCTTTGCTCGATGTGAAATCAAACATCGTGCTCATTGATGACGTGGCCACGACCGGAAAGGCCTTTGTCCAATCGCTGGAGGTTTTGAAGCAAATGGGAATCAACGCCCGGAAGGCGATTTGCATTGTCGATCGCGGCGAAGGTGCGCGCGAAGCGATCGCGCAGTACGGTTGTGAGCTGGTTTCGTTGTTTACGTTGAAGGACTTTCCGATATAAACGAAAAAATGGAAGGGTCTCCAAGTGCCCCAGTCCCCAGTTTGGATTTTAAAACTGGGACGCTGGGACATTGGGGAACTGGGGCACCCGATCTACTTTGATTAGAATCCATCTCATAAATAGAGTTTAACGAGCATAAGTATTGAAGCTAACTGAACCATAGCCAGAAAATTCTCAGGATGATATTCATAACGAACAACCAAACGTCTAAAACGATTGAA
>JAHFFY010000078.1 GCA_023247705.1 Candidatus Omnitrophota bacterium
ATTTTTATCATCATGATGGCCGTGGTTTATGTGGATGTCGTTGTCCTTCCTCATCTGGCTTTTGACAAAGATTATGAAAATGAAACGGTCAACATCCATTGGAAAGAAATCAGCCAGTATGGCTGGAGGTTTGATTTTTCAACAGAGAAGAAAGCTCTGCCCGTGTTGAGTCCGGAACAAGAAGAATTACTTCAAGAGAGCAAATTGAATTTTCTTTTTCCCCGTTTTGACCAGGCTCCCAACCGTTTTGGCCAGGTTCCCAAAGGATCCTTTAAATTGATCGAACTTAAGCCTCGATTCATTCATCAGTGGTTGGGCGATCGGCTGTTGGATGCGCGCGGCCCGGTTAAATCGAATTTAAAGTCTTCAGCCCTGATGGGCCACTGGACTGAGGATTCTCTAAGAATGGATTTATATTTTGATCAAGACCGGGTTTATCTCGTTAATCTAAACCAGCCCATGATCGAAGAGAATGATCGTGATCATCAAGGCATCGCCTACAAGATCGTCCGGATCAATCCTTATCGAAATTACATCCAGCTTGATCAAGAAATCATTCTTCGTTTTGGACAAGATCACCAAACCTTTAAGATGAAGGGTGGAATGCTGGGCGGTATTTCTCCCTCGGAGAAGGAATGGCGTTATCTGGACGATCGGCGCAAACCTCCAACGTCTTTTCAGGAGATCGTGAACGAAAAGATTCCTCTTTTGATTGGTGTTCCCAAAAATCAGATCTTGGATCAGCTCGCTGTGATGTCGAAGGCAAGTGTGTTGTTTAAAAAACAACTGAAAAAGATCATTGAAAAATTATACAGCCTTGACCCCATGGAGCAGATTAAAGGGATGAAACGCTTGAGGAGCGTTCCGGAAAAACTCCAGCGGCGAATGTTCAATTCTTTTACGTACGCCGAATATTATCAGCAAGATGGCGCACAGGCCGCTTTGTATTATCGTGGTATGTCTGCTGAAGATTCCCCATGGACCAGAGAGATTGCCACACAATTAAATCAGTATCGAGAACATATCGCCATGATGGTCCCGGTCTTAGATGGGATGCTGAAAAATGACCCCGCGCCATGCGTTAAAGCGCAAGCCGCTCTGACGTTAAGTGAGGTTCCGGATGATCAAACTGTTTTATTGTTGATCGCTACGTTAAAAGATGCTCAATCCTTAGAGAACAGAAAAGAATCACGGGAAATGGATTCTAATCCGCTGCATGATGTAGACCGATTTATGTGCGAGGAGCATCCTGATTATGACAGTTGCGATTATGTTCAGGCCGTTTTGTTCGCCCTGGACAAGAGCCGGGATATTCGCGCCATTGCTCCTTTGGAAAATTTTGTCCTTAAACAGGACGGGGCAATTGCTTTATTGGCTTATCGGGTTTTGAGCAATATTTTGGATCTGAAAAGAGATCCGGCTTTTCTGAATCAATTGATCCATCATCAAAATACGAAAATCCAAGAAGAATCGATCGAAAAATTGTTGGAGTTAAATGACCCTCGCTATGTCGAGGCGATTGCCCTGGGTTTAATCCATTCGAACCAAAGATTGTCCGCGAAGGCCAATCAAATCGTTAGAGAAAAATTACAGTACCAACCTTATCCGGCGATCGATCCTTGGCTTGCGGCGCTCAAAGAAAAACCGGAATTGAAAAACCAAATCATCGCGGTGTTAAAAAAAGTTTCCGATCCCCGGGTCTCCGATGTCTTCATTCGTTTGATCAAACAGAAAGATTCTTATGAAACAGATTTGATGGCGGCTTTATTGGAACGACGGGATGAGAAGCTCGGCGAGTTGTTGATCAGGATCATCGAAGATCCTAATGAAGAGGAAGCTAGAAAGGTTAATCTGCTTCAGAGCATCGTGCCGTTTTTAAATGATACGAAATTGATTGAACCTTTGATGCAGGTTTTAACCAATTATCACAATTCGGACCTGCTGAGGGATAGGGTTGTGGGAATATTTAGGGAGCGCATGCCCTATGACATCGGTGTGATTAAAGCTTTAAATGCGGCGCTCAAAGATCCTTATCGTGAGATCCGTTTTAAGGCTGTACTTGGATTAAAAGGGAAAAAGAAAGATAAGTCGTCGGTAGGCCCGTTGATTGAATTTCTTTCCGTCGAAGACAATCAACCGTTAAAAGAGGACGCGAGCCATATCTTGGTTGAGATTACTGGACAGGATTTTGGTAAGGATGATCAGAAATGGCATCAATGGTGGCAGGAGCATGAAAGCACGTTTGAAACCTGGGATTGGAACCAAGCAAAATAAAAGGGTAAGGTCTGGGGAATGAACAAGCGAGTACCCGCATCATGATACAAAATCGTTTTTTGCTGGTGGTTATTCTGCTGGCCATAGAAGTTGTTGTCCTTTTTCTTGCCAGCCATCAGCGGTTTAAGAAATATTTTGAATTTCTGCCGGGCGTCTTCTGGATCTATTTTTTCCCCATGCTGATGTCGACGTTCGGTCTGGTCGATGCCAAGAGCAGTATTTATCAATCGATCTCGAATATTTTTTTGCCGGCGAGTCTTTTGTTGTTATTGATCCCTGTTGATATCAAAGCCATTTTAAAGTTAGGGCCGACGGCCTTGCTGATGTTTTTTGCCGGAAGTCTTGGGATTGTTTTGGGCGCGCCGGTTGTGTTCTGGTTATTGAAAAGATGGATCGGCGTTGATTTCTGGTCGGGCTTCGCGTGCCTGTCCGGTTCGTGGACCGGGGGGAGTGCCAACATGATCGCCGTGAAAGAAGCTTTACAGACACCCGATGCTGTTTTTTTACCGATGGTTGTGGTGGATACGGTTGTTCCTTATGTGTGGATGGGATCGCTCATTGCGCTGAAAGGGATGCAGGCGGTCTATGACCGCTGGAATAAAACGGATCGAAAAATTTTGGACGATCTGGCCGGCCAGATCTCAAAGATCGATTTAAAAAAATCTGACCGGAGACAACTGGTTCCGGTCGTTTTGGTTCTTGCGTTAGGTTTGTTGGGTAGTGTTTTGTCTTCGAAGCTGGCGAAGTTTTTGCCGGTGATCAAAGATGTGGTTTCCCCTTACGCCTGGACGATCATTGTGGTTTCTGTTTTGGGTATTGTGTTGTCTTTAACACGGATGCGTAAGATCGAAAGTTTTGGTGCCTCACGCGTCGGGTATTTCCTGTTGTATTTTGTTCTGACTTCAATCGGCGCGAAGGCGAGTTTAACGAACATCCAGTCCACGTTTATTTTGATCTTCGCGGGCGTTTTGCTGGTGTTGATCCACGCGTGCGTTTTGATTGCGACGGCGAAGTTGATCAAAGCGCCGCTTTTTCTCGTGGCAACGGCGAGTCAGGCCAATATCGGAGGGGTGGCGTCCGCCCCGGTCGTGGCCGAAATCTATCAGCCGGGCTTCGCAGCGGTCGGTTTGCTGCTGGCGATTCTCGGAAATATCGTGGGTACTTGGATAGGAATTGCTGTTGGGCAAATTTGTCGGTTGCTGCAGTAGGAAATTAAAGGACTCTTTGATATTAATTCTCGAGATTTAGAGGTATGACAGATTCAATCTCCCAAAAAGTCTTTTCTTTAGGATAATCTACCCTACAAGTACCGTTACAGCCAATGGGGGGCTTGCAACACCCCTTACCGCCGGTTACGTGAAAAAACTCAATAGTTTTATTTAAAATCTTAGTGGCTATTATTTTGTTAGAACTTAAATCATGTATTAATACAGTGCACTTTATAACTAACACAGCGTTACTATCGTCTATTTTTTTAATCTCAATAATATTAATTGGTTCGACAAATTGATAATCATTATTGAAGGAATCGATTCCAAGCTTTTTCAAAGCTACTTCTTCAGTTTCTAATTTAAGACGAATGTAATCTAACATATTTTTTCTTTCAATTTGAAAACCTTCGTTCATTTCTCGAAGCAATTCTGTTTTATCCAGTTTAGCTCCAGACCTTGTGCGGAAATCAGGAAGATCTACAGCCAGTGCTGTTAGAGAAAAAAGATGTAAGAGGCATAGTGTAAAGAAAACTTTTAATTTCATATAGATCCTTTCATGATAAGACATTTTCTTTTATGACATCTTTTAATATACCCCACATTCAACCATGAAGTGCAACACGGGTTGAGGAGAAGACTTCGTAAGGAGTCTTAAAACCAAGACATTTACGAGGTCTTGAGTTTAACTGATGTTCAATATATGCAATCTGATCATCGGACACTTTAGCAAAGTCTGTTTTCTTTGGCAAATATCGTCTGACCAAGCCAACAATTTGTTCAACCGAGCCTTTTTCCCAAGAATGATATGGATTACAGAAGAACGATTGGGTGCCCAGAGAAGCATTGACGTTTTGATGATTCACATTTTCTTTACCGTTGTCATAAGTAATAGTTTTGCGTTTAGCGGGGACAATTGATTCTAGACGGTAAATGATCGCTTTTGAAAAATCTTCAGCATTGTTGTGATTGATCTTTTTCAATTTTGTCAGCCTCGAGACACGTTCAGCAAGAATGGCTAAAGAAGCAAGTGATTGACGAGACACTGCCGTATCGGCTTCCCAGTGCCCGAATTGAGAACGGTCGTTGGCTTGTTGCGGCCGCTGATCGATGCCGACTCTCTCGGGAATACGGTTCACAGAATTTACTCGACCGGTCTTGCGTTTTCTGCGCACTCTGTGACTACGCGGCAAATGTTTCTTAAGCTCCGGCGCATCTTCATAAATGTATTGATAAACGGCCTCGTGGCTAATAGAATATCCAGGATGATCTTGCGCAAGCCGCCCGGCAATGAGCTCAGGTGTCCATTGATCTTTGAGCTTTTCATGAACGTAATCTCGAATAAACGGATCTTTCAATCGAGCATGTCGATTCGCAATAGATTT
>JAHFFY010000044.1 GCA_023247705.1 Candidatus Omnitrophota bacterium
TAAATCACTTCTCCGCCATATTCGCCTGCTCCCGGTCCTAAATCAATGATATAGTCTGCGGCCCGGATCGTCGCTTCATCGTGTTCCACGACAATCAGCGTGTTGCCCAAATTCCGTAAAGACTGCAACGTTGACAGTAATCGTTCATTATCTTTTTGATGAAGGCCGATGCTGGGTTCATCAAGGATATAAATAACGCCAACCAACCCTGAACCGACCTGGGTAGCCAGTCGGATCCGCTCTGCTTCTCCACCGGAAAGTGTTGCACTTTTTCGATCCAAAGTCAGATACTCCAACCCGACATTGATGCAAAAATCCAACCGACGGATGATCTCTTTCAAGATCTGTTCGCTAATGATCTTTTTTTCTTTGGATAAAGGCAGATTGGAAAAAAAACGTTTCGCCTCTTTAATAGACAGCGCGGTCAATTGCGAAATGTTATATTCATTAATCTTGACCGCCAAGGATTCTTTTTTTAATCTCGTCCCCTGACATTGCGGACAAGGCAGAACCGACATAAATTTGGAAATCTCATCCTTGAGCCAATCGTTATCTGTTTCCTTAAAAAGCCGCTCGAGATAATGAATGCTGCCTTCATACGCTCTGCCCCAGATCTCATCCTCAGAACCGTAGAGGACGGTCTTTTGAAATTTTTTACTCAATTCCTTAAACGGCGTTTCAAAATCCACGTCATGCAAGGCGGCGAGCTCTCTTAAGACCGCCCGGTGATACATCATGAACCCTCGTCCGCCTTTTCCCCAGGGCGCGATGGATTGAATCCAGGGTTTCGTCGGATCAGGGACAATTTCCTCGGGGTCGATCTCCATTTTCGTGCCTAACCCGTTACAACTCGGGCAGGCCCCATACGGGGAATTGAAAGAAAAAATCCGCGGTTCCAGTTCCAGAAGATTGATCCCGCAATCAATACACGCATATTTCTCGCTAAAGACCCGATCCGGCGCTTTCCCATTGAAATCGATCACGATGATTCCCTGCCCGGTTTGCAAGGCCGTTTCGATCGAGTCGTTCAAACGTTTTTTAATGCCCTCCTTAATGACCAACCGATCCACCACGACTTCAATATGATGGATTTTAAATTTATCTAACTTGATATTCTCGCTGACCTCGCGGATTTTAGCATCGACACGAATACGAGTGAAACCAGCCTTCTCGACCTTCTGCTGGATATTGCGATACTCGCCCTTTCGTCCGCTAATAAGCGGCGCCAGGATGTTAATCGCCGTGTTGGTTTCGCAATTAAGGATTTGTTGTGCAATCTCCTGGGCCGATTGCCGCTCGATCCTTTTTCCACATTGAGAGCAGTGGGGAACACCAATACGGGCAAAAAGCAAACGCAGATAATCATACACTTCCGTTTGGGTGGCAACGGTCGATCGCGGGTTGCGGCTGGTCGTTTTCTGCTCGATGGAAATCGTCGGGGATAGCCCTTCAATATATTCCAGGTCCGGTTTTTGCAATTGCTCCAAAAATTGCCGGGCATAGGCGGAAAGGCTTTCGACATAGCGTCTTTGTCCTTCGGCATAAATCGTATCAAAAGCCAGCGAAGATTTTCCCGATCCGCTTAATCCGGTCACCACGACAAATTGATTGCGGGGGATCTTGAGATCAATATTCTTTAAATTATGTTCTTTGGCCCCTTTGATGACGATGAAATCTTTTTCCATTTTGATATCTGACTTTCTTAAAATTTAATTCCTACGGCACAAAAATTAAATTGTGCGATTAGACTTTGCGTATGCTACTTCGAAATAATTAGACGAGTGTATTCAACCGAAGAGCAAAAATAAAGGTGGGGTTAAAATAACCCCTGTATTCGTTAATGAACACAGGGGTTATTTTACAGCGATGAACTTATCTCCTTTTCGACTTCCTTTTCTTTTGTCCACCACGAACCATCTGGGCACAAGAGATATCACCGTTTTTGTCGATGAAGTAAAGGAAACCTGCTTCCTTCTTGATCCCGACTTTAGCAACCTTTCTGGGTTTACCCCCTTTTTTGTTGCCACGGGCCATCTGTGCGCAAGAAACATCGCCATTCTTGTCCACAAAATACAAGAACCCTTTCTCTTTTTTGATTCCGACCTTAGCTACTTTTTTAGCGGCCATACTTTTTCACCTCCCTCCTGTTATGTTCCGATTTTTACTTCTTGGAAAAATTGTTTCAATGTTTGAATCGCCGACAAAACAGCCAAATAACTTGTTTTAGGATTATCCGGACAAACGACATTGTCCGTACGGCTAACCATTTTGCCAAAATCACCCGAAACCTCTATCTCGTGAGAATTCATCGTATAGGTCTGAGAGGTCATGATCCGTATTAAAATTTTATCTTTAAGACCACAAGCTAAAGCGATCGTCGCCGCCACATTAATATTTTGCGGGAACAATTTAACGGCCGTATTAACATCGCCTTCAAAAATAACTTTTTCAGAATTTATATCGAACAAGTTAATTCCTTTTTCCTTAAAGTAAGTGTTGCTTGCGAAACCCGAAGGAGGCTTTCTAGTGATTAATGTAATCTGGTTAATCCCTTTCAAACTTGCGGCTTTAATCGCGTCAATACCGGCGATCGCGCCCGAAGGAATCAAAATTTTGCATTTATTTTTTTCGGCCAGTTTGAATAACGCCTGTCCATTAAGTAATTTGCCGACACTCATCGCTAATATATGTTTTCGCGCTTGTAACGCCTGGCGAACGATTCCTTGTGTATTCTGGGCATTAACCGCCTCAACAACCAAATCACAATTTTCTAGCAGATCGTTATACGATTTCTTCGCGATATTTTTTTCGCCTAATTCCAGGGACAATGCATAAACTTTCCGTGCATCGATATCACAGATGGCTTTTAACGCACAATCCTTTTTAAGTTCCTGATTAACGCTGCGGGCGATGCGGGATCCAATGGCCCCGCATCCGACAATCCCTATCCTGACTTTTTTCGGGACCTTTTTCATCTGATGCGTAAGATAATATTGTCAATGAGTCTCGCCCGGCCGAACCAAACGGCAACGGCAATCAGGACCCGGCCCGTCAGAGTACGCAAAGGCTGCAGCGTTTCCGCATTGACACATTCGATATAATCAATCCGTCCACTCGTATTCTGCGTAATGTTCGACCGGATTTGGCGAATAATTTGTCCAGCGCTAGTTTCCCCTTTTAAAATTTTATATTTTGCCAGTTTGAGGGATTTAAAAAGGACCGGGACTTCTTCTCTATGTTTCATACTGAGATAACTATTGCGGGAACTCATGGCGAGACCATCATTTTCACGGACGGTAGGCATAACTTCAATTTTGCTTGGAAAATTCAAATCGTTGACCATTTGTTTAATAATGACGGCTTGCTGTGCATCTTTCTGTCCTAAATAAAGTTTATCGGGACAAACAATATTTAATAATTTTGCAACAACGGTCGCTACACCTCGGAAATGTCCAGACCTAGACTCACCGCATAATACATTGGAAAGCTGTTCCACGTCAACATATGTTTTATACCCGTCAGGATACATTTCTTTGATCGACGGATAGAGGATTATATCAACTTTTTCTTTTTTTGCCAATATTTCATCTTTTTTTTCATCCCGAGGGTAGAGTGCGAAATCTTCGTTTGCGAAAAACTGTTTTGGATTAACAAAGATACTTAAGATCGACAGATCATTGTCCTTTTTACTTTTCCTTAACAAAGATTGATGGCCTTCATGAAGGGAACCCATCGTCGGGACAAAACCGATTCGTTTCTTTTCTTGTCGGGCGACTTCAAGGAGTAATTGCATTTTCTTGATGGAACGAATCTTCAGCATCACAGACCTTTCTAATCGGAAACCAGAGTCAAATGATAAGATCCTTTCAAATTATTCGCTTCGGGATTTTTTAGCCCAGACCAAGATGAGACGACAATAAAATCAAACGTCTTCTGAGCAGATAACCCTAACGACTCGAAAGGAATTTTTAAAAACAATTCATGATCGTTTAATCGGATCCATTTATTTTTCTGTTCAAAATAAACCGCTGTACGCTGGACACCCAACTCACCCGCAACAACCTCAAACGCAAAAGGATATTCGGGATCACGTAATGGGGATGCTTTCAATTCCAATCGTCTCTCCCAACCTGCAATTTTAGGAACAAAATGTTCGCGTGTTTGATTGCCCGTGGACGAATCCTGATCCGTGTCGAAATAGATTAATAATTCCGGGTCACTCGTACTAGGAAGATTGAGATAAACAATCTTAAGATAAATAAAATTCTCATCGTGCGATATAAATAATTTAGAAATATCATGAACCGCCCCTTGATCTTCCTTTGTGGGATCGACATAATTCGTGCTCCACTGCGAAGGATCAGAAAAATTTGTTTCTTTCTGCGAGAGCATAAAAGTTTTAATCCCCATCCAGGAGGGCTTGACGGCGAGTTCTTCTTTGCCATTGATCTTCCATTGGGCATCTTCCTTTATATAGGCGACGCGGATCACCGTATCTTCCGTCAGACCTAATCCGCCAGGAGATTCCCATCCCGCGGCTTGCGGACAAAGAATAATTAACACCGCCTTGTCCTGATTTTGTTCGACATACTGCGGAAGCAGAGTCCATTGACTCATGTCGATCTCGAAGGAAGCCATTCGGGCAAGATAATCTTTAAAAGAGCCCAAAGGCAATTGATCGATCGTCCGGTTGAGTTTATCCGCCATCGCCTGACTGAAAACAGTCTTATAATCTTTTTCGTCCTTAAATTGTTTGAGGTCTTTGGAACGTTGGTACAGCGCAAATAATTCTTGTTTCAGCGCGTCGTCCTCTTGAAAAGAATTTGTTTGCGGGATTGAATCTTGTTGCAAATTCGTCGCGGGTTCGGCCTGAACGAACGCGCAGGGTAAAGTCAAAACCATGATCAAAAATAGAATTATTCTGTTCATTGCAATGATTGCGCTAATGCGGGATCAATCTCCTTCAAAGGGATCATGACAAAATCACGATTCAGCATCCGCGGATGAGGAATCGTTAAGCGAGGAGTATTGATGGTTTGTCGGTCGTATAGCAATATATCGATATCGATTGTTCGTGGTCCGTCTAAAACGGTTTTGACACGGTCCAATTTTTTTTCAATCAATTGATTGAGGATGAGCAACTCTTCCGGCGTTCGATCGGTTTTTGCCCGACACACCCCATTCAAAAATTTTCCTTGCGCAGGTCCTCCAAGAGGATCGGTCTCAATCAGCGTTGAAACTTTCTCAATTTGAATGCAGTGATCTTTTAAAGAGTCCAGCGCTTGTTCAATGTTTTTCCGGCGGTCCCCTAAATTCGATCCAAGCCCCAGATAAACAATAGCCAATTACAAAACCTTTCCTAGCCGTTCGACGGCCTGGTTGATGCGCTCCTTCGGGGCCGTGATCGTCATGCGGATGTAGCCTTCCCCGGATGGACCGAACCCGACACCGGGTGTTGCCACAATATTCGCTTTTTCTAAAAAAACCTGGGATGTTTCCATCGAATCCTTGAATTGTTTCGGAATTTTGGCCCAGACATAAAAGGTCGCTTTGGACGCGGGGATTTTCCAGCCAATCGAACGCATCCCGTTGATCAGGGCGTCGCGGCGTTCCTGATACATGAATCGCATTCGGTTGAGTTGGTCATCCGATGTTTTCAACGCCGAAATCCCGGCGACCTGGATGGCCTGAAAGATTCCGGAATCGACGTTTGATTTGACTTTACCCAACGTCGCAACGAGTTTACTGTTACCGCAGGCCCAGGCCAGGCGCCAGCCGGTCATGTTATAGGTTTTTGAAAAAGAATGAAATTCGATTGCAACCTCTTTGGCCCCTTCAATCTCGAAAATACTCATCGGTTTTTCACCGTCAAAGTAAACTTCCGAGTAAGCCAAGTCTGAAGCGATGATGATGCCCTTGTCACGGGCGATTTGCACAAGCTGCTGGTAGAATTCTTTTGTGGCGGTCGCCGCCGTGGGATTGTTGGGATAATTGATAAACATGAATTTGGCGTCTTTGATCTTTTCGATCTTTTTTAAATCCGGAAGAAAACCGTTCTTTGCCATGAGCGGAATAAATTGCGGTTTTCCACCGGCGAAAATCGTCGATGCGCGATAGCCCGGATAACAAGGCTCAGGAATAATCACTTTATCTTTCGGATTCACGACCCCCAACGGCAGATGCGCCAATCCTTCTTTCGAACCGATGCACGGATAAACTTCTGTATCCGGATCGAGTTTCACCTGGAAACGATTTTCGAACCATTCCGCAATCGCTCTGCGCAGTTGAGGTAACCCCGCGTCCAACGCATAACGATGGTTCACTGGATCTTTGGCGGCCTGATAAAGCGCCTCGATAATATGTGCTGGCGTTCCGGTATCGGGATCTCCGATCCCCAGATCAATGATATCTCGTCCTTCTTCCCTGGCTTTCCGTTTGGCTTTATCGATTTCAACGAACAAATAAGGCGGCAAGGCCTTCAAGCGTTCTGCAAAATCAATTTCAATGCTCATCAATCACTCCTTTATTTAAGACCCAACACATCCTGCATATCAAACAAACCGCTTTTTTTCTTGGCAACGAATTGGGCGGCGACCAAGGCCCCTTTGGCGAAGATATCCCGTGTCTTGGCGTGATGACGGATGACCAGCGTATCCACAGCGCTTTCAAAAAATAAATCATGATCTCCGATGATTTCGCCTTCGCGGATCGATTGAATGTCCGTCACTTTCCGCTTCGAACCCTGTTCAACGACCTGGGCGATCGTTTTCGCTGTTCCCGATGGCGCGTCTTTTTTATGGATATGATGGGCTTCGATGATCTTGAATTGATAATCAATACCAAACTTTTGCGCGGCCTCTTTCGCTAATTTAAAAAAAATATTAACGCCCACCGACATGTTGGAGGAATAGACCACCGCGATTTTTTGGGAGGCCGTTTTAATTTTTTTGATTTTATCTTCGGTCAGGCCGGTCGTCCCGATGACCATGTTCACCCCATATTTCAAACAATGGGACAAATTGCTTATCGTGGCTTCCGGTGTGGTGAATTCGATCAGCGCTTGGGCGCCTTTTAAAGAAGCAGGATCCGATGTGACCCAGAGGCCATGCGCCTGCGTGTTGATTTGAGGATGATTTGGATTTTCCAACAACGATACAAGTTTAAAATTTCTATCTTCCGAGGCTAGCTGGGTGATCCGTTGCCCCATGCGCCCCAATGAACCGCTAACCACTAATTTCACCATCGCAGGATAGTTCCTTTCACTAAAAAAAATTCAGAAATAAAAAAACGATGAATTATTTTGTCTTCAACAACCCATAACTTTTCAAAGCCTTCTTGAGTTTGGTCAAATTCTCCTCCTGCATTTCACAAAGAGGCAAACGTAAATCTGGCGAACATAATCCTAATAAACCCATCGCGGTCTTGACCGGAATCGGATTCGTCTCGATAAACATCGATTTGATCAATGGCAACAATTTATAATGGATCGCTTGGGCCTTTTTCAAATCACCTTTGTTGAAGACATCAATCAAACTAACAACCGCCTGGGGTACAATATTGGCGACGACCGAAATAACCCCCACGCCACCGATACTTAAAACCGGTAACGTTAAGGCATCATCTCCGGACAATAACAGAAAATGATCCGGACATAAATGCTTGATCGTGGCCATCTGATCCAACGATCCCGAGGCCTCTTTAACCCCGATGATGTTCGTGCAGTCTTTGGCCAATTGGGCGATCGTGGCCGGTTCAATGTTGACGCCGGTGCGGCCGGCGATATTATAGAGAATAATCGGGATATCGACACTGTTTGCGATCTCTTTAAAATGGAGATATAAACCTTTTTGAGTCGGTCGATTGTAATAAGGACTCACCTGTAGCACGGCATTCGCTCCGGCCGCGGCAGCGTGTTTGGTCAAGGCAACGGCTTCTTCCGTTGAATTGGAACCGGTCCCGGCGATAATGGGCACGCGTTTGTTGGCGGCTTTAATACAAACTTCGATAACCCGTTCGTGTTCGGCGGTTGAAAGCGTGGGCGATTCTCCGGTTGTCCCGCAAGGCACGATGCCGAAGGTCCCGTTCTTGATTTGAAATTCGACAAGTTCTTTGAGAGTCGCTTCGTCCACACCCCCGTCTTTAAAAGGGGTCGCAATGGCTACAATCGATCCTTTAAACATAATAGTATTCTCCTCGCGCGATAAATTTGGCGCTTCCTTTCAACCAGACGTTTGAAAATGCTCCCGCTTTTAAATCAAACGAAACATCCAGAATCTCTCCGCTTTTGGTCTTCACCTTCATCGAGGCCCCTTTTTGGGTTTTGGTCATCGGATGGGCCTGTAGATAGGAAATCAATGCCGAAGCAACCGATCCGGTCCCGCAGGCCAAGGTCTCGGCATCCACCCCGCGTTCAAAGGTCCGTAATTCAACCAAATCCTCTCGTAGCTGTTCCACAAAATTCACATTAGTCCCGCGCGGTTTAAAGTGTTCATGCTGACGGATCATGGCACCCAGAATGTCAACATCGATCGTCTTCAATCCATCGACGAAAACAACAGTGTGCGGCACTCCGCTGTCGATATAACTGACCCGCAAAGGACGGCCGTTAATCTGAATCGCAATATCGGCCCGATAATCCTTCGGATCGCTCAAACGGACATTAGCCATTTCCTCTTTTGCCTCCGCCAACACAATTCCCGCCAGGGTTTCCATTGCGAATTGTTTTTTCTTTTCGTTACGGTTACGCACAATATACGCAGCCATGCAACGCGCGCCGTTTCCACACATCTCGGCTTCGGAGCCATCGGAATTGATGATCCGCATTTTATAATCGGCCTTTCGAGAAAGTTCCAGGATCAACACACCATCTGCACCGATCCCGTTGTGACGATGACAGACAGCAATGCCAAATTTTTTAAGATCAGTTTGGGATGAAAGATTCGCAGTGTCGATCACCACAAAATCATTCCCCGCACCAACCATCTTTGTAAAAGGGATTTTTTTCATTTCAAAAATTCCGGGATATGTTCTCCGCGCATCAAATCTTGATATGTTTCTCGGTCTTTGACCACCGCATATTTGTTTCCGTGGACCATCACCTCCGGCGCGCGGCAACGGACATTGTAGTTGCTGGACATCACATATCCATAGGCGCCGGCGCTCATGATCGCAAGGAAATCACCTTGGATTACTTTGGGAAGAACACGGTCCTTGGCAAAAAAATCACCGCTCTCACACACCGGACCGACCACATCAAAGGTACCGGTATCAACCTCTGCTTTTTTGAGAGGAACAATTTCATGATAGGCGTGATACAAGGAAGGTCTGATCAGATCGTTCATCGCCCCGTCCACGATGATAAATTTCTTATAACCATTATCTTTAATATATAAAACCTTGGTCACGAAGATCCCGGCATTCCCGACAATAAAACGTCCGGGCTCCATGATGATTTTCAGACTGGTCCTTTTGAGAATCGGAAGAATACTGTCGGCATATTCCTGGGCGGTCTGAGGCTTTTCATCTTTATAAATGATCCCCATTCCCCCGCCAATGTCGAGATATTCTATATCAATTCCCTCGTTTTTCAAAGATGAAATAAATTCCACGATTTTCTTGATCGCTTTGATAAACGGTTCATTCGTGGTCAATTGAGATCCGATATGAATATGCAATCCGCTGATCTTGACATGTGGATATTTTTTCTGGGATTTCAAAATATCGTACGTTGACTTAAGGTCAATCCCGAATTTATTTTTCAGTGTACCGGTGGTGATGAAGTGATGTGTGGCCGCTTCGACATCGGGATTCACGCGCAGCGCCGCCTGCGTTTTTTTGTTCATCTTTTGGGCGACCCGGTTGATCTCCTCCAGTTCAGGAACGGATTCGACGTTAAAAAATAAAATCCCGGTCTTGATGGCTAATGCAATTTCCTCTTCAGTTTTTCCGACCGAAGCAAACACGATTTTCTTGGGATCCGCTTTTAATTTGAGCGCCTTCAGCAACTCGCCTTGAGAAACGATGTCCACGCCCGCACCTTCGTTCAACAGGGTCTTCAGGACGGCCAAGTTTCCATTCGCCTTCATGGCAAAACAGATCATCGGATTGACCGGCGCAAAGGCCTTCTTAATTTTCGTGAAATGATCAACCAACGTGTGATGGCTGTAAAGATACAACGGCGTGCCGACTTTATTCGCTATCTCTCGCACTTTGATCTTCTCACAATACAATTCGTTGTTCTTAAACTGAAAATCATGCATACGATTATTTCCTTGATGGAGATTTTAACGGTTTATGAACAACCCGTTTGATCGATTTCTTGGAATCCACAGAATGCTGCGGATCGATCAGCTTTTGAACGACCATTGGCGTCAAGAGCGGATGAAATTTCTTCAATTCCGCCGCCGACATTTTTTTCAGTTCTTTTTTACTCGATATCTTGTAATGCACCAACTGACCGATCGTTGTATGCGCGTCCTTAAACGGAACACCCTTCTGGACAAGATAATCCGCAAGATCAGTGGCGTACAGCCCTTCGTCCGTCAATTGTTTGGCGATATTTTCTTTTTTGAAATGAATATGACCGATCAATTCCGTTAAAATCTTAAGTTCGTTCTCAACAATATTTAACGAATCGAACAACGGTTCTTTGTCATGCTGCATGTCTCGGTTATACGACAATGGCAGCCCCTTCATTATCACCAGGACATTCATCAGATTGCCGTAGAGTTTCCCCGTGTACCCGCGAATCAATTCTAAGACGTCAGGATTTTTCTTCTGCGGCATCAAAGAACTGCCCGTACAAAACGATTCATCGATATCGATAAAATCGAATTCCTTCGTTGACCACAGAATGAAATCCTCCGACAACCGGGACAAATGCATCCCCACCAACGCCAACGCGCTTAAAATTTCGATAACAAAATCCCGGTCACTGACCGTATGGATTGAGTTGTGGGACGGTTTCACGATTCCGATTTCCGCCGATACAAAACTCATCGCTTTATCATAATGTTCGGAATCGATAAACGTCCCCGCGAGCGCACCGGAACCCATCGTCAGATTGATATTGTCTTTGATATACGTAAGCCGTTTAAAATCCTGCCGCAACATCTCGACATACGCCATGAGGCCATCGGACAGGCGGATCGGGATCGCGTGCTGCAAATGCGTATAGCCCGGGATATGAACGGATTCATTGGCCTTGATCAATTTCAGAAAAACATTTTCCAGATCCGTCAGCAATATTAAAAAATGCTTCAGCTGCATCTGACAAAATAATTTTGTCGCAAAAACGACTTGATCATTGCGCGACCGACAGGTATGGAGCTTTAAGGCGACGTCTCCCGCTTTCTTTTCCACCAGATGCTGAATAAACGAATGGATATCCTCAAACGATTCCTCGACCTTCAAGCTGCCGGACTGGACCGATTGCGCGATTTCGTGCAGAGCATCGTGAACTTTTTTGTATTCCTGTTCGCTGATCAGCTTGGATTCCTTAAGGATATCGATATGAAACATTGATCCCCAGCAATCGCAGAAAGCAAGTTTCTGATCAAAATGAATTGATTTTGTGAACTGTTCCACTAACGGATTTGTTTTTTTAGTGAACCGTCCTCCCCAGAGTTTGGTCATAGGATTCCTCTTTGTAGGAAATTCCAGTGGTTATGGTCCCCAGTGCCCCGGTCTCCAGTGCCCCAGACGGAAAAATTTCAACTGGGACGCTGGGGACTGGGGCACTAAAAACCCTTCATCTTGCTTGATTAAAACGGCATACCCCAAATCTTAATAAACCCTTCTGACAAATTTTGATCAAAAATATCTTTTTCTCCATACGTCGCCAATTCTTCCTTATACCGGGAAAAAGGGGACTTTCGGCCAACGACCATGCAATTGCCGCGATAAAGTTTGAGCCGGATCGTTCCGGTGACATGCGTTTGGGTCCGGTTGATATAGTCATCCAATTGTTTCTTAAGCGGAGTTTCCCACAAACCGTAATAAATAAGGTCCGCATATTTTAATGAAATACCTTGTTTGTAGTGCATTGTTTCGCGATCGAGGACCAACGCTTCCAATTCCTGATGCGCGGTATAAAGGATCGTTCCTGACGGACACTCATAGATCTCCCGGGATTTGATTCCGACCAAACGGTTCTCGATCATATCGACCCGGCCGACACCGTGAGCGCCACCGATCTCATTTAATTTCTGCAAAATGTTAATCGGCGAATAAGCTTTTTTATTAACCTTCACCGGAATCCCTTTTTGGAATTCAATCTCAAGATATACCGGCCTACTCGGCGCATTTTGCGGATTGACCGTCATCTGATAGATCTCCTCGGGCGGTTCCACCCACGGGTCTTCGAGAATGCCGGCTTCGATACTCATGCCGTACGCGTTTTTATCAATCGAATAAGGTTTTTTCTTGGTGACATCGATCGGAATCCCTTTGGCTTTGGCGTAATCGATTTCTTCGTTCCGGGTTTTGAATTCCCAAATCCGCACCGGAGCGATCGATTCTAATTTAGGATCTAAAATCTTCGCCGTCACTTCAAAACGGACCTGGTCGTTGCCTTTTCCCGTACAACCATGGGCGAGCGCGTCCGCTTTTTCTTTGTGGGCAATGGCGACCTGATGTTTGGCAATCAATGGACGGGATAATGCAGTCGCCAACAAATATTTTCGTTCATAGATTGCACCTGCTTTCAAAGCAGCAAAGACATAATCTTCGACAAATTCTTTTTGAAGATCCAAGACATACGCCTTTTGAGCGCCGGTACTGAGCGCCCTGGCCTTGATCGCCTTGAAGTTTTCGTTTTGTCCGACGTCCGCGATAAACACGATCACATAATATCCTTTTTCTTCCAGCCACTTGATGGCGCACGAGGTATCTAATCCCCCGGAATAGGCTAAAACAACTTTCTTCATCATCATCTCCTTCTAAAAAAATCTAGGGAACAACCTGCGTTGGATGTAATTTTAGAAATTCCTTCGCCTTGTTTTCGGTTTCTATTTTTTGGGCGTCACTTAAAAGCGATGCCAGATTCCTCTTTCGGTCTTCGAAATCATGATACCATTTTTCGGAAATGGTATACCACATATACGCTTTCTCGTAGTCGCGCTGGACATCACGGCCTTGTTCATATAACCGTCCCAGTTTAAATTGAACGCCCGCCAACCCCTGTTGTGCCGCCTTTAAATAAAGATCGACCGCTTCTTTTCTTTCTACATTTGATCCTTTTCCATCCAGCAAAACATCCGCCAGCGAACTCATGGCGATCCCATCATTGCTTTCCGCGGCTTTGCGAAACCACTGAATCGCTTTCTCACGGTTCGCCTGAACGGAAATCCCATACCAATAAATATTTCCCAAATCCATCTGCGCTTTGGTCATTCCTTGACTCGCCGCTTTCTCATACCATTCAATGGCCAGATATTCATTTTTTTTAATACCCCAACCGTTGAGATAAAATCCGCCGAGATCATACTGCGCTTCCTTCAATCCCTGCTGTGCCGCTTTTTGATACCATTTAAATCCTTCTTCTTTGTCCTGGGTCATCCCCTGGCCATTAAAATAAAGTGAACCTAACGCCATTTGTCCTTCGGGAAGTCCTTGTTCAGCCACTTTACGGAGCAACTCAACGCCTTTGGCTTCATTCTTCTCAACGCAAATTCCGGACAAGTATTCCTTCCCTAATTGAAGCTGCGATTGAGGGATGTTCTCTTCAGCAATCAGACGATTGATTTCTTCTGCACTCATTGTGCATTGCTGAGGCGTAATTGGCTTCTCGGCATAAAGATATAGGGGAATGATCAAAAGACAAATGCTTGCACTGATTCCCCCAAGAACAAATTGTTGAATGAAAAATTTCCACATATTTCATCTCGACAATCCCAATATTTTCCTTTGATCTATTTCGAACGCCCCAACAAAAAAATCAAAATCGCCTTCTGCACATGCAATCGGTTCTCAGCCTGGTCAAAGATAATGGAATGATCGCTGTCAATCACATCCGCGGTCACTTCCAATCCCCGATGAGCCGGCAGACAATGCATAAAAATATATTCTTTGTCCGCCAATTTCACCAGATCTGAATTAATCTGAAAGCCTTTAAAATCGTCCAATCGTTTTTTCGTCTCAGTCTCTTGCCCCATACTGACCCAAACATCCGAGTAAATCACGTTAGCCCTCGCGACCGCCTCTTGCGGTGACTCGGTCAGTAAAATCTTCGCACCACTCTTACGGGCAAAATCCCTGGCCATTTGAACAACCTCCGGTGACGGTTTGTAGCCGGGCGGAGTTGCAATCTTCATATCAAGTCCGACCTTGGCGCATCCTAATAACAACGAATGGCAGACATTATTTCCATCCCCCACATACGTAACCGTTAGGCCTTTCAGGCGGCCGAAATATTCTTTAATTGAAAAAATATCCGTCAGGGCCTGACAAGGGTGAGTCAAATCAGATAAGCCATTGATAATGGGGATCGTTGACATCTCGGCTAAATCAATCACATCTTGATGAGAAAATGTTCTGGCCACAAGACAATCGAGGTAACGCGATAAAGTCTTGGCCACATCCGCGGTTGATTCCCGTTTGCCGAGATCAATTTCTTCCGGACTCAGATAAATACAGTTTCCGCTCAGTTGCCAAACAGCGACTTCAAACGAAACGCGCGTCCGGTTCGATGGCTTTTGGAATAAAAGTCCCACGGATTTATTTTTTAAATGGTTCGTCCGTTTAATTTTACTTTTTTTCAGTTTTGCCGTTGATTCAAATAGCGACAGTATCTCCTGGGTCGATAAACTCGTTATGCAAACTAAATCTCGTTTTTTCATTTGATCTTTCCGGTCACAGCTTTGATGGCCTGACTCAAAATATAAACGGCTTTGTCGATCTGCTTTTTGGTCACATTGAGCGCAGGCATAATCCGCAACACATTTCCTTGAGTGCAATTGATAATCAGTCCCCGGTTCAGGCATTCCTGGACGATCTCTTTGCCTTCGATGTTTAACTGAAGTCCGACCATCAAGCCCAACCCGCGGACTTCGGTGAGACAATCAAATTTTTCTTTAATGCGATTCAATTGTTCTTTCAGATAAACGCCCATCCCCTTGGTATTTTTGAGCATCTTGTATTTATCGATCGCTTTAAAAACACCCAGCGCTGCCTTGCACACCAGCGGGCTTCCGCCGAAAGTCGATGCGTGCATCCCGGGTTTTAAAGTATCGCTGATCTTTTTTTGGACGACCAACGCCCCGATGGGTAATCCCCCCCCCAAAGCCTTGGCCAATGCCATCAGATCCGGCTCAACACCATAATTCTTGAAACCAAACATCTCACCCGTGCGCCCCATGCCGGTTTGGACTTCATCAAAGATCAATAAAATATTTTTTTCGTCGCAAATCTGGCGCAGACGCTTAATATAATTGACATCGGCTACATGGATCCCGCCTTCGCCTTGAACTAACTCGAGCATGATCGCGATCGTTTGGTCCGTGATCGCCTCTTCCATCGCTTTGAGATCGTTAAACGGAACCGTTTTGAATCCATGCACCAGCGGCGTGAATCCTTCCTGATATTTTTTTTGTCCAGTCGCCGAAAGTGCACCCATCGTACGCCCATGAAATGAATTAACCGTTGTAATCATTTCGTTACGCTGTCCTTTTCCGTAAGCCCGGGAAAATTTGATCGCCGCTTCAATCGCCTCCGCACCGCTGTTACAAAAAAAAACTTTGCTTGAAAATGACCAACGCACGATCTCTTTCGCCAGTTTGGCTTGGTTGGGATGATAAAAATTATTCGGGATATGGATTAATTTATCCACCTGATCCCGAACGCCATTCACGACTTTGGGATGACAATGCCCGGCGTTATTGACTCCCCACCCCGGGAAAAAATCCAGATATTTTTTCCCATGGATATCAGTCAGGATCATCCCTTTCCCTTTAACAAAAATAACCGGAGTACGCGTGTAAGTCGAAAGGATATATTCCTCGTAATTTTTTAAAACGTCATGTTTCTTCATTTTCTTATAATTTGGGTTCCAACACCCTGGTCGGTGAAAAACTCGAGCAACAAGGCATGGTGCAGGCGAGCATCAACGATATGCGTTTTTTGAACACCCCCATTCAAAGCCTCGATACACGCGTTCACCTTCGGGATCATTCCGGATTGAATGACATTATTTTTAATGAGATTATCAATTTCATCGATGGTGAGCGTAGAGATCAAAGAATGCGGATCATCCGGATGACGCAAAACACCGGCCACATTCGTCAACAAAACCAATTTTTCCGCGTCCATCGAAGCGGCAATGGCGCTGGCCACTTCATCCGCGTTGACATTGTGAGTTTTTTTCTCAACACTGACACCCATCGGTGATAAAACGGTAATACGTCCTTTTTTAAGATGCGATTCAATGGCCTTCTGGTCGATGGAGGTAATGGTCCCGACATAGCCCAATTCCTTCGAAGCCTTCTTTTTCTCAACATGGACGATATTCTCTTCCCCTTTTAGACCGGTGACATCGCCTTTCAGATTTTTGATCTCCCCAACGATCTGTTTATTCAATTTGTCCAATTCTTCCTGAACAATCTCCAATGTCTTTTCATCCGTGACCCGGATCCCGTTATGAAATTCGGATTTTAACCCGGCTTCTTTCAGGCGGGTGCTGATGTGCGGTCCGCCGCCGTGAACCAGGATCGTACGGATCCCGACATAACTTAAGAAAACAATATCTTCCAAAACATGTTTTCGAATCGTTTCATTATCCAGGATACTTCCGCCGTATTTGATGACGAAATTTTTTTTGCGAAACGCATGAATATAGGGAATGGCCTCTACGAGAACATTCGCTTTTTTAATTATATTTTCCATTAATTTTCACATACTCCAGGGTTAAATCCGAGGTATAAACCGTCGCTTTTTGATTTCCTAAATGCAAATCGACCGTAATATTAATATGTTGCTTGGCAAACGAACTAAAATGAATTTTCAAATTTTTTTCGGTCACATTCAAACTCAGAGACCCGACCGCAGCGGCAACCCGCCCCCAATTGGGATCGCATCCAAACGCTGCTGTCTTAACCAGATTGGAATTCGCAATCGCATAGCAAACGCTTTTAGCTTGTTCTTTGGTTTTAGCACCGAGAACCGAAACCTTGATAAACTTGGTCGCGCCTTCCGCGTCGTAAACAATACGTTTAGCCATCTCTAGGCAAACATGCCGCAACGCATTGGAGAACGTTTTAAAATCTTTATGGTCTTCCTGATCAATCATGTCGTTCTTGGCGAATCCATTACTCAGGACCGTCACCATATCGTTGGTGCTCATACATCCATCGACAGTGATGCAATTAAACGATTCAGCGACCGATTGTTTTAGGGCCAGCTTCAGCATCGAAGCATTAATCGCCGCGTCGGTCGTCACAAAGCCCAGCATCGTGGCCATGTTGGGTTGAATCATTCCTGAGCCTTTCGCGCAGGCCCCTATTGTGATTTTTTTTCTGCCCAGCAAAAATTCCACGGCAATTTCCTTAATCTTTTTGTCGGTGGTCAAAATCGCCCGGGCCGCTTTTTGTCCGCTCTTCGGGCTCAAACCTCGAACGAGTTCCGGGGCAGCACTCTCAATTTTTTTATAAGGAAGTGGTTTTCCAATAATCCCTGTCGAGGCGACCAGAACATAATTCGGATGAATGTTCATCAACTTCGCAATGACTTCCGTTGTCTTCTGGGCATAGAAAAGACCGAAGCTGCCCGTGAAGCAATTGGCATTTCCGCTGTTGACCACAATCGCTTGCGCTTTGTTATAACGCATCTTTTTTTGGGTCACGACAATCGGCGCCGCCTTGATGGAATTTTTTGTAAAAACACTCGCCGCAACGCAAGGAACATCCGAAGCGATCAACGCCAAATCCGGCCGGCCGGATCGCTTGATGCCGCAGGACATCCCATTCGCCTGAAATCCCATTGGGGTTGCGACACCCCCTTGAATAACTTTCATAATAATCCTTTTTGTTCGTTAAATCCGCACATGATATTCATATTTTGAACCGCCTGTCCGCTCGCGCCCTTCATGAGATTGTCGATCACACTGATAACGACCAGCAATTTTTTCTCTTTGCACACCGAAAGGCTGATATCACAGTAATTAGTTCCAACCACATCTTTTAATTCGGGCTGGAGTCCGGGCGACAAAACACGCACGAATTTCTCTGTTTTATAAAATTTATTATACAGATTTCGAATTTTCGTCTCATCAAGATCGTCCTTGAATTGAATATAGATTGTTTCTAAAATTCCTCGGTTGACCGGGATCAAATGAGTAACAAAGGTGACGTCAACCGGCTTATCCGATAATTTTGATAAATATAAATTAATTTCCGGAGTATGTTGATGGAATAACACTTTATAGGCCTTGAAGGTTTCGTGCACTTCCCCGAACATCAATCCCTGCGTCACCTTCCGTCCGGCACCAGAGACACCTGACTTCGCGTCGATAATGATCGATTCGATTTGCGAACCTTGACTTGAGACCAACGGGGCCAATGCTAGAATAGCCGCGGTCGGATAACAACCCGGATTCGCAACTAACGACGCTTTTTTAATGTCTTGCCGATATAGTTCAGGCAAACCGTAAACAGCTTTAGCCAAATTCCGGGTATCCTTGTGTTTGACCTCATACCATTTCTCATAATCTTTCAGATCTTTCAGTCGATAATCTGCGCTGAGATCAATCACCTTTTTGTTGGCTTTCAACAAACGCGGCGTGACGTCCATCGACGCTGTATGGGGAACCGCCAGGAAAAAAAGATCGCACAACTCGATGGCTTTTTTGGCATCAAATTTCTGACACTGAAGATTCGTCTTGCCGTTTAACCTGGGCCAAATCTCGTTTAAAGGACCATGTGTATTGTTCGCGCTGACATAAACAACACGAACATCCGGATGTCCTAATAATAATTCGAATGTTAATAGCCCGGAGTAACCGCTGACCCCGAGGATTCCCACTTTAATCATTTGATTCCCCTTTTTTCAGTACCACAATCATGCGTAAAGAAAAAACAATACATGTCGTTTACCTGTTTTCCAAATTGAATTTTAAAAGGAAAAACCGACAAACGGATTAGTCAGGAACTGATTTTGTTTCAAACTGTTAGATTAAAAACAATGGCTGTTATATTAAAATAAAAAACCTATCTCGTCAACTCTTTTATCGAGGGAGATAGGTTTTTTTGTAATCTTAAATCTTATTTTCTTATGACTTTTTTAGCGTTTCACCCATTGGAATTTCTTCCGCGCTCCCTTTTGACCAGGTTTCTTGCGCTCCTTCATTCTGGGATCGCGTCTGAGAAAATTTGCCTTCTTTAAAACCGTTTTATTCTCCGGATCGCATAACGACAAAGCCCGGGATAGCCCCAATCGAAAAGCGCCAGCCTGACCGGTGATGCCGCCGCCGCCCACTTTCGCAATGATATCAAACTTAGTGATTGTATTGGTCATCTTCAGAGGTTCTAGAATAAGAATCCGATCTGTCTCTCGCGAGAAATACTGTTCAAAAGGACGATCATTCACTTTGATATTCCCTGATCCTGGTGTTAAATTAATCCTCGCAACCGAACTCTTCCGTCGTCCTGTTGCCGCATATTTAATAACTTCGACCATCTTCTCTGATCCTCCCGTTGCCTCACACAAACAAAATTTCTTAAACTTTATAGTTCTAAAAGCACCGGCTTTTGAGCCTGATGCGGATGCTTATCCCCCGTATAAACGCGTAGCTTGCCTTTGATATGACTGCCTAAACTTCCCTTGGGTAACATACGTATAATCGCCAATGTTAAAACCTGCTCCGGTCTTTTTTGTAACATTTGCTCTAATGTGACGATCTTGCGGCCTCCGGGAAACCCGGTATAACGCTGATATTCTTTATCAACCATCTTTTTACCAGTCACACGGATCTTCTCGGCATTGATAATGATGACCACATCTCCGGTATCGACATGCGGGGTAAAAATCCGTTTATGTTTGCCGCGCAAAATAGCAGCGGCGCGAGTGGCAATCCGTCCTAAAATCTTATCTTTTGCATCGATCAGATAACATTTCTTTTCAACTTCATTATTTTTTGCGTAATAAGTCGTTTTCATCATGGTGCTATAAATCTCCAAACGCCCTAAAAATATTTTTTCTGCCGTGATAAATGGCTACAGAACTGAGGGAGTATATCATCTTATTAAAAATTGTCAATACTTTACTTCAAGCAAACACAAGCCATGCGCCGCAGCGGTCTGGCCTGCCTGGGTGCGGTCCTTTTGACGGAGAATTTTCTTGATACTTCCTTTGGGTTTAAGGCCAGATCCGATTTCAAGCAATGTGCCAACGATATTGCGGACCATCTTATAAAGGAACCCATCCGCTTCGATATCGATATAAACAAAATCGCCCTGTTTTTTGATGGTAAGCTT
>JAHFFY010000045.1 GCA_023247705.1 Candidatus Omnitrophota bacterium
CTCGTTCCCAGCTCATATTCTTCTCCTGGTTAGGGTTCGAGAATATTTTAGCTGGTATTTTGTTTATCGCATTCTTATTTCTTAAATTCTTATCATCGGATGATTATGGGATAACTTCTAAGAACATCGCCGGAAAACTCTTTGGCGATAAAGGATATTTTTCTGCTCCTTTATTCAAACTTTTATGGAAACAAGGCCTTCAACTCATCACAAAACTTAAAAAGAACATGGCCAACAAACTCATGCCCTGGATGGATAAAATCTTTTTACGCAAACGGGCGATCATCGAAAGCATTAACGACGAACTCAAAAATATGTGTCAGATTGAACATACCAGACACCGCAGTCCTATTAATTTTCTAGTGAATTTATTATCTTATACATTTTTTCCCAAGAAGCCGTCCATCAGAGGATATTCATTCTTTCAACTAAACCTCTTGGCTTAATCTGTTATGTTGAACTCACGTTAAATATAAATGGCTTTTTCTTACGAAAAAGCCTAAAAATGAAAGAAAAATTTATGATCTTTATTAACATTTTGGGTTTAGTGCTGTAAGATACCTTGTTGAATCGTATAGGAAAGACATCGAGATGAATAAATATTTTTATATTGTCGTTGTTGCTTCTGTAATGCTTATGCTAGTTTCATTAACGACAGAAGCATCTGAGTTGTTCAACTTCGATCATTTACCGGATCGAGACATTCAGCAGGTCCGGAATTTATTAAAAAAACTTGAACCTCTCATCCAGGAACGTGAAAAAAAGAAGAATCTTTCGACCTTAACATTTCCGGAATTGTACGCCCCGCTTGATCAAGATGAAAAAAAATTTTTAAAAAAATTTCAAGCCCTCAAAGGCAAAAAACTAAACGTAAAAATTCCCTTTCGCGAGATCGCAACCGGTCAGGAGAAACTCGTCACGATTACCGGTCAGAAGGTCAAGATCAAAAACGAAGAAAAAGAGCTGCCTCCTCAATTTTTGCCTGAAGAAGTTTCTCTACACTACAACGACATGATGTCCGCCATGAAAAAGGATATTGGAAAACGTCTTTACGTCGAATCAGGCTATCGATCGAGTGCGTATCAACTTTATCTTTTTATTTTTTATCTTCAGAATCACGCCTATTCGATCCGCGAAACGGTCAAGTTCGTCGCTCTTCCCGGATATAGCGAACATGGCTCACCGAATCATCAGGCCATTGATTTTATTAATGAAGAAGGAATCAACGGAGAAGACCATCCGGAAGAATTTGAAATCCTCGAGGAATATCGTTGGTTAAATGCCAATGCCGCGCGATTCGGATTCGTTCTCTCGTATCCGAAAAATGCCCCCAATGGGATTACATTTGAACCATGGCACTGGCGCTACGAAAAAAGATAAATACAAAGAGGTCCGCCTGAAAATGGATTTGTTAAAAAACAAAAGGAAATTGAATCTAAGTAAACTCGTTGATATGATGATCTGAGTTTAATTGGGCTAAAATCAGCGTTTTTATGTGAATAAAATATTTTTAAAATAAATTATGCCAACGAAAGTATTTACCCTCCAAGAAGCGAATAAACGACTCCCTTTAGTTCGGAAGATTGTCGAGGATATTTTACAAAAGGGGCAACACCTTAAAGCCTTACAACTTTTAAATCAAACACCGCTCGTTCATCAGCAGTGTCAAAATCTAATCACCCAAATCGAGGCGTTGATTTCGGAATTGGAAGACTTAGGTTGTTATTTTAAAGATTGGAATTTTGAGATTGGGCTGGTCGATTTTCCGGCACAAATTAACGGAGAGAATATCCTCTTTTGCTGGAAAAGCGATGAACCGGATATCCGCTGGTATCATAATTTTTTAGACGGCTATCACGGACGAGCGCTGATCCCGCAGGATTTATTGTTATGAAATGTTTGGGATTGAAGGCCGATTGATTTAATCCTGAACAAATTTTCGTAAGATTAAAATTTCAGGAATAGATGATTATGAATAAAGTGGCGTTAATCACCGGAGCTTCGGGAGGGATTGGTTATGAATTCGCTCAATTATTGGCAAAGGATCAGTATAATCTGGTATTGGTGTCAAGAAGCGAAGATAAGCTTGAACACATTAAAAAAGATTTAGAGAATCGCTACGGTATACAGGTCATTCAACTTCCCTGGGATTTATCATATCCGGAAACTCCAGAAAAGATTTATGAATATATAAAGTCTAAAAAAATTGCGGTTGAGGTGTTGATTAACAACGCGGGCGTTGGTACTTGGGGGGCATTTGCACAATCAGACTGGAAAAGAGAATCTGCGACGATTCAGATTAATATGGTCACTGTGGCACAGTTGATTCATCTGTTTTTACCGAATATGCTACGGCAAGGGAAAGGTAAAATTTTAAATATTGCGTCTACAGCTGCGTTTCAACCGGGTCCGTTGATGGCGGGATATTATGCGAGCAAAGCTTATGTTTTATCTTTATCGGAGGCCATCGCCAATGAAATCAAAGGATCGGGGGTCAGTGTAACTACGTTATGTCCAGGACCAACGCAAACCGGTTTTCAAAGCGCCGCCTCGGTCAAGCCGGTTAAACTTTTTAGTTCAAAAAAACTCCCTACGGCCAAGGACGTGGCGGAATATGGATATCAAGCCATGCTGGCAGGCAAGACAATCGCTGTTCACGGAATGAAAAATAAAATACTGGTTTTTCTGGTGAGGTTTTTACCCCGATCGATCACCACACATTTGGTTAAAAAAATGCAGGAATCGAGAAATTAAATGAATCTGTTCTTCGATCATAAAAGTGTTTATCAAGGGCTGGGCGGCTCATTTCTCCGCACATTAAGATATCGGTCAAGGAGGATGATCAATGAAAATATTTAAGAAAATAGCGATCATTATTGTCGTTTTGTTTGTGCTGGTCATGCTGACCAAAAATTTTTTGATCAAATCACTCATTACTTCGGTTGGATCCAATGTCCTAGGCGCTCGCGTTGAGATTAAAGGATTTTCTTTAGGATTATTTACTCAAAAGATCAAAATCCGGGATTTTAAGATATATAATCCTCCCGGATTTACCAACGATGCTTTAATCAATATCCAGGAGGTCAGTGTGGATTTTAATGTGGCCTCAATTTTTAAAGGAACGATTCATCTTCCTTATATTGTGTTCAATCTAAAAGAGATTATTGTGGTTAAAAACAGAGAAGGAAAGTTGAACGTCGATGCCCTGAAAGTTCTCCATTCGCAACAAACTGGTGGGGATAAGATTCAGCCGGTTCTCAAGGATTCCCAACCGCTCGCAATCCAGATCGATCTGATGCGCTTGAATATCGATCAGGTGATTTTTAAAGATTTTTCCAAGGGAGGGGAACAGCCCGTCATTCAAGTTTATGAAGGGATCCATGATAAAACATTTAAAGATATCACGAGTGTTCAACAGTTAGCGATGCTGATTATTGTCCAGGGTATTGCTCCGACCGCTATTAAGAGTGCTGCAGTTTATGCGGCCGCTTCCTTTCTGGGGTTGAGTTTTTTTCCAGCTAGTGTGGTTGGGGCTTTGATCGGAAAAGACAGTGCTGTGTCCGAATTTGATCATCCCTATAATAAGGTCTACGAAACGGTCCTCATGATGATTAAAAAGGGCGGTCAGATTAAAACAGAAAACCAATCCACTGGAATCATTAAAGCGAAGATCAATGGTTGCGATGTGACGATTAAAATGGAACAGCTAACCAAAAGGAAGGTTCAGATTACAATATCCGCCCGCCAAATGTTGTTGCCCAAAGCAGAAATCGCGCAGGGGATTTTGTATCAAATTTCGCAAAAATTAAAATAGGAATTCAATTAAGGAACCCAATTCTTGTTTGGTTCCGATGATTTTTTTATGCGACCCTATATTTGGTTTTACATGCTTATCCTAATTGCAGCGGCGGGCGGCTGTGCATCCTGGCAACGCATTAATTTTCCCTCGCACGAGGACGTCGTTGGGACTTGGGCATCAGAGCAAAGCTGTTGTGTGAAATCGCTATTGACGTTTTATAGCGACCATCGATTCGAAGTGGACCTCAATGGCGATGGACAAAAAGATATTTGGGGCCTATATGAATGCTTGGGAAGCACGGGATTACTGAAATTTATTGATGCTGCCGATGAATGTTTATCTCTCTGTCAAACTGCGGGGTTTTATTATTATCAAATTACAGAAAGCCAAATCCATTTCAAACTTTATGCGGACGAATGTCTACCCAGAAAAGGATCTTTAAGCTGGCCGTGGTACAAGACTGTCCGGCCCCCAAAACAAACCGATTTTAAAAAATAGAGTGTATCAAATCGATCTAGTTTTATGAGAGAATTATTTACTTTAAAATATTTAAGTTATTTTCGGAAGAGTATAAAAACAGTACTAGCTTTTTCTTTTTTATTTTTGGGTTTACTTGGTTCTTTGTATGCTTTAGTGTCTGTAACGGCAGAAGCAAATCTCCCGATGCAATTGAGTCTTGGTGATGCCCTGCAAATGGCCTTGGACCGGGATGTTAATTTGATTGTCGGTCAGGAACGGGTGAACCAGGCCTTGGCAAGAATGAATCAAAGCGTTTCGTTCTTATTACCGCAAGTGACCGGGGACATTTCCCAAAAACGCCAGACCAGAGATTTACGATCTTCGGGAATTACGTTGCCTGGAGATCCGTTAGTGGGTCCATTTAATTCATTTGATGCACGCGTAAAATTAACGCAGGTGCTCTTTGACCGATCGGCGTTGGAACGGTTTAAGACTGCGCAACTCAATCATCAACTATCTTCTTTAGAATACCGTAAAGTTAGGGAGGATACACTTTCCTTGGTCGCAACATTTTTTATTGAAGCGAAACGTGCCGCCCAGAGTTTGAAAGTTTATAAACTCATGCTGAAAAGAGATCAAAAACAATTAAATCTGTTGCAATCCCGTTTTGAATCCGGCTTAAGCACTGCGGTGGAATTAGATAAAGCTAAGACAAGTTATGCGCAAAGTTTATCCAATTGGCAGATGGCTCAAACGGATTCCATAGACAAGCGCCTGACGTTGTGCGCGGCTTTAGGGCTTCCACTTGAGCAAGAAATTGTTTTCTCTTGGGATCAAAATGATTTAGACCGAACGATTCTCCTGGAAAATTTTTCAAAAAAAACTGTGGATCAGCATCCGGACGTACAAGTGGCTTTGCAAAAATTTAAATTCGCGCAATCTCAAAAGTCGGTTGAGGTCGCAGAATACTGGCCTAAAATTGTGGCCATGGCCGATTACGGACCGAGCGGTCTCGAACCCCGGGATTCCAATGACACGTATACGTTAGGTGTCCAGGCTTCCGTCCCGATTTGGGAAGGAGGGTTACGACATGCGCGTATTAAGGAGATGGAGAGTGAAATCAAGGAGCATCAGGCCAATCTTGAAGATAAACAGCGACACATCGCAGCTGCGATTTTGAACGCAAAACAATATTTAAGACAATCCGAAATGACGTTAAAGGCAAAAAAATTGGAAACTCATCAAGTGGACGAGGAATTAAAACTGGCCAAAGAGCGGTTTCTTTCCGGGATCGGCAGCAATTGGGAACTGATTAATGCGCTGACACAACAGGTTTTGGTTTATGACCAAGGTGATGATGCGGTTGCCGCTCATCTCATGGCTCAGATCAATCTGGCGCATGCCATGGGTCAATTGGACCAATGGGCGGCCGCATTAATCGAAAACAATGTTGGAGATTAAGCCAAAATGTTTTGCTCTCAGTTGAAATGGATCATCAAATTAACTTGAGAGAAAAATACCAGGAGCAGGGATGTGAAAAAAATATGGGTGCTCACTTTACCTTTGTCGATCATGTTGCTCTCGGGGATGGGATGGCGGTATAAAAGCGACCATGCCGGATTAAAATTTTTCGGAACGCTGGAAATGACCGAGTACTCGCTGGGTGCACGTGTGGCCGGAAAGCTGACGTCTGTTACTGTGAGAGAAGGGGACCAAGTCGAAGCCGGTGAGGTCATGGCCACCTTGGATCGTTTTGAACAAAATCAAAAGGATTATCTGCGCACGCAAAAATTATTTCAGAAAGGCGGAACAACCGAGCAAGAGGTTGAACGCGCGGGTTTGAACGTTGAAGACCAGCGGATTATCTCGCCGGTTAAAGGCGTTGTTTTAATTAAAGTCCATGAGTTGGGTGAAATTGTTGCCGCAGGAGCGCCAGTTGTTGTTATCGGAGATCGCAGTGATTTGTGGGTTAAAATTTATATTCCCGAAGGGCTGATCAACAAAATGAAACTTAAACAGTCGGCGATCCTTCATTTTGACGGATTAAACGAAAGTTTTAGCGGATTCGTAAATTTCATCGCCCCCCTGGCGGAGTTTACGCCTCGAAACGTTCAAACCGCGGAAGAACGGATTACGCAAACCTTCGCGGTAAAAATCAAGATCGAAAATCCTCCCGATTACTTGCGTCCCGGAGTCGCGGCGGACGTGACCATTGATATCCAGGAATAAAGATGGAACAGAAGATCGCAATTGATGTGAAGGATTTGTCAAAACGGTTCGGAAAATTTGTTGCTGTTGATCGCATCAGCTTTGTGATCCGGTACGGTGAGATCTTTGGTTTCTTGGGGGCGAATGGCGCTGGGAAGAGTACGACAATTCGCATGCTTTGCGGTATTCTTGCCCCGACAAACGGAACAGCCAACGTCGCGGGTTTCGACATCAATCGCGAGACCGAACAATTAAAACATTCCATCGGTTATGTCTCGCAGCGATTCAGTCTTTACAGCGATTTGACGGTGATGGAAAATCTGCGGTTTTACGGGGAGATATACGGCATCGGGCCATCGGTGTTATCGTCCCGTTTAGAAGAAGTATTAGATATTTCCGGACTTAAAAACTGGCGCAACCGTATAGCCGGTGAATTGTCCGGCGGATGGAAACAAAAATTAGCTTTAGCCAACGCCATCTTGCATCGTCCGAAGGTTTTGTTTCTTGATGAACCGACCTCCGGGATAGATCCCATTTCCCGTCGATCAGTTTGGGAACTTTTGTATCAATTGGCCGATCAAGGCGTGACGTTGTTTGTTTCCACACATTACATGGAAGAGGCGGAACGCTGTAATCAGATCGCATTTATCAGCGCTGGACGGATTTTAAAAATCGGAAAACCGAAGGAATTGAAAAAAGAAGTGAGTCAGAATCTTATCGAGATCGAATGTTATCCCTTAATGAAAGCGTCTCGGCTTTTTCAAAAAATTCCTCAGGTGGTTGGTCTGACCGCCTACGGAACGACACTGCACTTGAATGTCTTGGATCCAAAAGCGGTCGAAGGACAACTCCAGGAGATTGCCCGAAGAGAATCCATCGAAATTATTTCCATTAAATCGATTTCGGCCTCACTGGAAGATGTTTTCGCGACTTTAACGGAAAAAAGCAGATGAGAAATATTTACGCGATTGCCGTCAAAGAATTTTTGCATATATTACGCGACCGGCGGACCTTAATATTGATTGTGTGGATGCCGTTACTGCAATTAATGATTTACGGTTATGCGGTGAATACCGACATCAAACATATGGCGATGGTTGTTTATGATGAAGATCAAACCTATTTAAGCCGTCGTCTGGCCCAGTCGTTTCAGCAATCAGCGATGTTTGATATTAAAGACAATGTCGCTTCTCAGGGATTACTTTACAGAGCGTTGGACCGGGGTGTGGCCAAAGCAGGATTGCGGATCCCCGTGAACTTTACGAAAAATTTATTGGCGCTACGAGGACCCAAATTACAGCTTCTGATAGACGGCACAGATTCAAACCCGGCGAACGTGGCGCTCAACTCGAGTCAGGCGATCGTGAATGCGTTTATACAAAAAGAAGTCTTCATCCCGATTCAGGTCTCACCGATCGATTTCCGCCCCAGGCTCTGGTACAACCCGGATTTAAGAAGCACGTATTTCATGATTCCGGGATTGATCGGATTCGTTTTACAGCTCATCATCCCGATGATCACCGCAACGGCCATTGTCCGTGAGAAGGAAAGGGGAAATATCGAACAGCTTTTGGTGACACCGATTAAATCCTATCAACTGATGATCGGAAAATTGATCCCCTATATTTGTGTAGGTATTGTGATGTACTTGCTGATTATCGGGGCGTCTTCGCTGTTGTTTCATATTCCGATCCGAGGAAATCCTCTGACCTTGTTTGCCCTGACATTAATTTTCATTTCCGTTTGTTTAGGCATCGGACTTTTCGCCTCCACGGTCGCGGATAATCAGCAGCAAGCCTCACAGATTGTGATGTTTTTTATTTCGCCATCGATTCTTTTGTCGGGTTTTATTTTTCCGCGCGAAACCATGCCACATTTCGTTTATTATCTGGGTTACGGAATTCCTTTGACGTATTTTCTTAAAATTGTCAGGGGAATTATTTTGAAAGGCCTCGGACTCGAAGATCTTTGGGACCAGGTCTTGCCGTTGACCGCTATGGCCGTGATGATTGTGGGTTTTAGTATTTTACGATTTCGCAAACGATTAAGTTAACAAAAAAAATATTATCTGCTATTCCAAATGATTTAGCAGGAATTATTCTCCTGCTATCTGAATAAGGAAATCAATGAATCAAATAAAAAGAAAATTTTTGTTATTCGGTTTAATCTGGGTTTGGTTGAATCTATTGGTGTTCAGTTCGAGCGCGGCCTTCGAGTTTCCTTCCAATTATGAGGATGAAAACTCGGCGATGGTCTTACAGGGAACAGCGGTTAAGGGTTTTTTTATGATGAAAGCTTTTCTGGCCGCTTTATACGGTGAACCGGCAAACAAACTCGAGGATATTCTTTCCGATGTCCCGAAGCGCATCGAGGTTTATTATTTCCTGAGTATCCCTGGAGAAGGGCTGGTGAATGAAACCAAACGGTCCATGCGGTTAAACACAACCAAAGACGAATTTAGTCAGCTGGAAGCGCGCATCAGCCAGATGTATGTATTGTTTCCGAATCTACGTCCCAGGGATCGTTATTCCATCACCTATATCCCGGGGACAGGAACAAAATTTGTTTACAACGATCAGTTGATGGGAACGATCCCCGGTGAAGATTTTGCGAAAACGCTCTTTTCGGTCTGGATCGGCAAAAAACCGCTTGATGCGAAGATCAAATCCGATTTGTTGGCCAAAACCAAAACGGCACGCATTTCTTTGGGCCAAATGAATACGGCCGAAACAACACAACTGGATGTTGAGCGGTCAAAGTATCGTTTTGTCCGAGTGGGGATGAAACGAGATCAATTTTTAAAACTGCATCCCAAATCAAAGGCTAGGACATACCGGAGTGCCGGAAATCAAGAGTGGTTGTCGTATAACTTCATGACTTTTAAAAAAACAGATGTCATCACCTTCCAGTTGACCGATGGGTTGATCTCCGGATGGAGCATCAATGACCGGCCGGAAATTGTAGAAGAATACCTGAGTGAATTTTGTTCGCAGTCGTTTATTCAATCCTATCCCAAGATCTCACGGGCGCTTCATGCCGCTTTAAATAAGATCCCGTGGAATGTTTTTTGGGCAATCACCGGACGCAGCAGGCCGGTTTTGTTTACCGAGTACCATTACACGGATGTGGGACGGTTTGCGAATTCATCCGAGATCTGGACGAGTGAAGATGACGCACCGACATTTACCAAGGGCATGACGATCATTAAACTGAGCACGGAACTTGAGGACGCTGAATCGGTAGAATCCATCGAGGGTGTTGTTTTGCATGAACTGGCCCATCGTTTTTTGGAACACGCAAAGAAAAAAGATCTTGCAGTCTGTCAACGTGAGATGGAAGCGAATCAGCTCGTTAAAGAGTGGGGATTCGAACAGGAATTCAAAGCCGCCAAGGAGCGGTTCGGTCATAAAGGAGCGGTTCAAAATTGTGAGGCCGAAAAACAATAATTGATCTCTTTCATTCCGACAAATGATTGAATCGAGTAGCAAAAGGAGCTATAGCTATTAATGGAAGATTTAACCTTAATCATCGGAAATAAAAACTATTCCTCCTGGTCGTTACGTCCCTGGCTGGTATTAAAACATTTTGAAATCCCGTTTAAGGAGATCGTGATCCCGCTTTTTCAACCCGGCAGCAAAGAAAAAATCCTTGAAATCTCTCCCTCTGGAAAAGTCCCGAGCTTGAAACATAAAAATTTAGTTATTTGGGAGTCGATCGCCGTTTGCGAATATCTTGCCGAATTTTTTCCCAAAAAAAATCTGTGGCCGTCTGATAAAGAAGCCCGCGCGTTAGCCCGGGCGGTGAGTGCCGAGATGCATGCCGGATTTATCGATTTAAGAAAAGCCTGTCCGATGAATGTGAAGGCCACTAAACCGCAAGAACCGACCGAGCCGGTGAAACAAAATATTGCCCGGATCATCAAGATATGGGAAGATTCCCGGAGAATGTTCAAAAAAAACGGAGACTTTTTGTTCGGCGAATTTTCTATCGCAGACGCAATGTACGCGCCGGTGATTTGGCGATTCAATACGTATGGAGTCAAGTTGACCGGGATCGCTAACGAATATTTTAACACCATGCTCAAACTTCCTGCGATGGTCAATTGGCGTCAGGCGGCATTAAAAGAACCCTGGGAAATCAATCATCATTGAGTTTTTAAGCGAATTTTTCTTCTGAAAAAATTTAGGTTTTATTTTTAAAAAGTTGTTGCCATTGAAACGCATATTGAAAACAGGCAACATAGGAGGGAAGGATCAGGCAGGATAAGAATACGATCGTCATCCAAAAGAATGGCTGGCTCATGTAGTAAATGGCCTTGAGTTGTTTTATGTCACCACCGTGGCCGGTTACATCCAGTGCCGTCCGCAGAACAAACAGCCATTGCCATATCCGAAAATTTTCATAAGGAATTTCAAAAACATACAAAAAGAGAGGAACGAGGCTGATAATATTAAACGCCAATTGGAAGATCATGATGAAATAAGGGAATTGATAGCCGGAATCAAAGCTGATCAGGGTGTGGTGATAAATGAATAAAAACGATGTTTGAGAAATGCTATTGTAAATGCTATAGAGGACATAAAAACTAAAAAGTAAAAAATAAATTTTCCACCAGAATACATCTTTTTTCATGGGGTATATTATTACATGTAATTAATTCTTTACAAATTATTTTATCTCAACTTTATCAATTATATTTTGTCCTCTACGTTTACAGTAAAGAGTTTCTTGGCTATAAGATATTGACAAAATAATTAAACCTTGTAATATAAAGAACACTTTCAAACTCTGTTTTACGATTTTGTTCGTTGTGAAGGAGGGGAATGAACATAAAGAGTTTAGTCGCGGAATTCATCGGAACATTTGCGTTGATTTTTATCGGTGTGGGAGCGATTGCCAGCAATGCGTTGTCCGGGGAACAATTAGGATTGGTCGGTATAGCTTTGGCCCATGGATTGACCATTGCTGTTATGGCAAGTGCGACGGCAGCGATTAGTGGCGGACATTTAAATCCGGCCGTTACGATTGGATTATTTGTTGCAAAACAAATCAATGCCAAACAAACGGTGGGTTATGTGATTGCTCAATGCCTCGGCGCGATTGTCGCAGCGCTTGTGATCCGTCAGATTTATCCTGCCTCTATTCTGCAAGTCATTAATATGGGAACACCTGGTCTCGGTGAAGGGGTTTCTCCCGCCTCGGGATTATTAACTGAAATCATTCTAACTTTTTTTCTTGTGTTTGTTGTTTATGGCACCGGCGTGTATCATGCTGCGCCTAAAGTCGGCGGATTATTCATAGGATTAACGGTTACTTTGGATATTTTGATGGGCGGACCAATGACTGGTGCGGCCATGAATCCCGCTCGCCATCTCGGTCCGGCTTTACTGGGGGGCGGTGTCGACTATATATGGTTATATTGGTTAGGTCCGGTCCTGGGCGGAATTTTAGCCGCGACGGTTTATAAATATGTTCTCGAATAACTTAATATTTTATCGTATGAAAGGAGTTTTTCAATGAAAGAGCGTCAAGGGATTGTTACCATGAAAGGCAATGCAATCACATTAATGGGCGAAGAAATCAAGATTGGTCAAAGCGCTCCAGATTGCACACTCGTGGCCAATGATCTCTCGGAAGTCAAGTTGTCATCATTTAAAGGAAAGAAATGTATTTTATCTGTCGTCCCTTCACTGGATACCGGCATCTGCGATATTCAAACCAAACGATTCAACACGGAAGCGGGAAAGTTGGGGGCCGAGGTTGTGATTTTAACGATCAGTATGGATCTTCCGTTCGCACAAAAACGCTGGTGCGGTGATGCGGGGGTTACGCAGGTCAAGACGTTCTCCGACCATCGCGACGCTTCGTTCGGACTGGCCTATGGAGTTTTAATAAAAGGGTTACGTTTGCTTGCCCGCTCGATTTTTGTTCTTGATTCCAAAGGCACGGTTCAGTATATCGAACTGGTCAAAGAAGTGACGACCGAACCCAATTACAATGCGGCTTTGGAAGCGGTCAAAAAAGTAAAATAACCTTAATCGTTTAGAAGATAAAAATTTTAGTTTTTGTTGAGAAGGAGGATCAAAATGGCGCATGCATTACCGAAATTACCTTATGACTATAAAGCGTTAGAACCGCATATCGATGCACAAACCATGGAAATTCATTACAGCAAACACCATCAAACCTACATCACGAACCTCAATAAAGCCCTGGAAGGAAAATCTGCCCTCGAAGCCAAGAGTATTGACGCACTGATTTCCGATCTAAACAGTGTTCCCGATGATATCCGCATGGCCGTCCGTAATAACGGCGGTGGACATGCGAACCATTCTTTATTTTGGAACACCTTAGGCCCGAAAAAAGGGGGCAAGCCGTCCGGGGATTTAGAAAAAGCGATCACCAAAGAATTCGGCAGTTTTGACGCCTTGAAAGAAAAGTTTGAAACAGCCGCCAAAACCCGATTCGGCAGCGGATGGGCCTGGCTCGCGATCGATAAGTCCGGTAAATTGGAAGTTTTCTCAACTGCGAACCAGGATAATCCCTTGATGGAAGGCAAAAAGCCTGTTCTGGGATTAGATGTTTGGGAGCATGCCTATTATCTGAAATATCAAAACCGCCGTCCGGATTACGTTGCGGCTTTTTGGAATGTTGTTGATTGGGATGCGGTGGCCAAAAATTATTTGGCCGCCAAAAAATAATTACCGGAATTTAAATTTAGCTTTTATTTTTAAAAAATGCTGGATCGTCGAGAAATTTACTAAAAATAAACGTCAAACTCCTTGACATAGCATTTGAAATAAATATACTAAATATTGTGTTTGATTTCTTCCATCAACAATATGTTGTAGACAAAATTCTTGCAGATCAAATCAAAATAATAACTGTAATTTAAAAAAACAAATTGGCAAAGATATTCTCCATCGTTGAATTTTCCCAACGCCCGAGAGGATTTCGATTTTTTGAAATCTCTTAACCGAATTTAAAAATTGATAAGGAGGAAGGCCTAAATGTCCCAAGATATTAAAACTAGGTCTGAAATGAAAGTCCAAAAAAGAAATGGGCAAATTGTCGCATTTAATATCCTGCGGATTAAGCATGCGATTGGGAATGCCTTTAAAGAATACAATCACCTTCCTCGGGAAGCAGAGTTATCGGCAGAGATCATGGCGGAAGTGGAAAAAGTAACGGAATGTGTTTTCTCGGTGTTGACCGAAATGTCATTGAATAAGGAGTATCTATCGGTCGAAGAAATTCAGGATGAAGTGATCCGTCAATTATATGAAAACGGGTGCAAGGAAGTTGCCGAGCGTTACGCCAGTTATCGCCGCCATCATTCCAATCGCCGGGCCCTGTTTGAATTATATTCAACCACCAAGCGAGATGGAAAGGTCGTTTCCTTTAAACCGGAGAAGATCACGATGGCCATCGCGAAGGCGTTTCGCGCCAATCATAGCGATCTCAATGATATCTTACTGGAAAAAGCGCGGGAACTTTCTGATAAGGTCGTGGCCGAGATCCGTATCCTTTGGCCGGAAGGAAAATCGGTTCATATCGAAGAAATCCAGGACCTTGTCGAAAAAACACTGATGGCCTCAGGTTATCATGAAGTCGCTAGGCGCTACATCATCTATCGAGAAGAACGGGCCAAAATCCGTCGATCGCAGAAAAAAGAATTACCATCGGCAAGTTTGGATTGGGTTAAAAACCTGATGGTCAAAACAGCCCAGGAAGAAAAACCGATCGATCTTGATGAAATCCGTTTTCAGATTGAGACCTGCTGTCAAGGATTGGATAATGTTTCCGTTGACCGCGTTTTAACTGAATCCGTCAAGAATTACTATAACGGCATCACTGAAAATAAAATCGCCGTCTCTAATATTATGGCGGCGCGTTCGCTGATTGAGATTGAACCAAATTATAGTTTTGTCGCGGCCCGGCTTTTGCTTTTATCCGAGTATAAAGAATCAATTGGTCATGATATCAGTTTTGACCGGATTAAAACGGAATACGCTTTTTATTTTGCGAGCTATATCAAACGAGCCGTTGAATTGGAATTGCTGAGTCCTGAACTTTTGGAATTCGATTTGAATCTCTTAGGCCAAAGTTTAGATGCCAGAAGAGATTTTCTTCTCCGGTATATGGGACTCCAAACCCTGTATGACCGTTACTTCATCCACTGGCAAGAAAAACGATTGGAGTTGCCCCAGGTATTTTGGATGCGGGTCGCGATGGGACTGGCGAGAGATGAGGGCAAGTCTAAAAACAAAAAAGCCATCGAGTTTTATAATATCCTTTCAACCTTTCGATTTGTTTCATCCACACCCACACTATTTAATTCCGGAACGTTACATTCGCAATTATCATCCTGTTTTTTAACAACGGTGGAAGATGATCTTTTTCATATTTTCAAATGCGTTCAGGATGACGCGATGCTCTCCAAATGGAGCGGTGGATTAGGCAATGACTGGACGAATGTGCGCGCCATGGGATCGCGGATTAAAGGGACCAATGGCCGCAGCCAGGGTGTCATTCCATTCTTGAAAGTCGCCAATGATACGGCCTTGGCCGTCAATCAAGGTGGAAAAAGACAAGGTGCGATGTGTGCGTATCTCGAGGTCTGGCACCTGGATCTTGAAGAATTTCTTGAATTGAGAAAAAATACCGGCGATGATCGTCGCCGGACGCACGACATGCACACCGCCAACTGGATTCCGGACCTTTTTATGAAACGGGTCAAAACCAATGGGAACTGGACGCTTTTCAGCCCCTTGGATGTTCCAGATTTGCATCATCTTTATGGTCAAGCATTTGAAAAGCGGTATGAAGAATACGAAGCAATGACGAAGAACGGGCAGATCAAGCATTTTAAAATTTTTTCTGCCGTTCAGTTGTGGCGTCGCATGCTGAGCATGTTATTTGAAACCGGCCATCCGTGGATCACCTGGAAAGATCCCTCCAATATCCGTTCTCCGCAGGATCATGTCGGGGTTGTCCATAGTTCAAATTTGTGCACCGAGATCTTATTAAACACCTCCAAGAATGAAACCGCCGTTTGCAATTTGGGTTCCATTAATTTAGCCGCCCACACAACGACGCAGGGTTTAAATCATGAACTATTAAATGAAACCGTTAAAACCGCTGTCCGGATGTTGGATAATGTGATTGATATCAATTACTATCCAACCCAGGAAGCCAAAACAGCCAATTCCGCGCATCGCCCGATTGGTTTAGGAATCATGGGATTTCAAGACGCATTATATCTTCAGGACATCAGCTATGCCTCGTTCCAAGCGGTTCAATTTGCGGATGAAAGCATGGAAGCGGTTTCCTATTATGCAATTCTTGCCTCCATTGATCTAGCGAAAGAACGCGGTTGCTATTCGTCTTATCCCGGTTCCAAATGGGACCGCGGGATGCTGCCGATCGATACGCTCGATCTGCTCGAAAAAGAACGTGGCGGTTATCTGGATGTCGATCAATCCTGTAAAATGGATTGGTCGCCGGTTCGAACCGCGCTTAAACAGAGCGGACTTCGTAACAGTCTGATCATGGCCATTGCGCCGACTGCAACGATCGGCAATATCGCCGGGGTGACCGCTTCGATTGAACCGATGTATAAAAATGTGTTTGTCAAAAGCAATCTCTCCGGTGAATTCACCGTGATCAATGAATATTTAATCGAAGATCTCAAGAAACTGAATTTGTGGGACAAAGAAATGATCGACGATTTGAAATATTTTGACGGGAGCGTTCAGGAAATTGCGCGGATCCCGGAAAAACTCAAAGCGAAATATGCGACGGCGTTTGAAATCGATTACGAATGGATTATTGAAGCCGCCAGTCGTCGGCAAAAATGGATCGATATGGGACAGTCCCTGAACCTTTACCAAGCCAAGCCAAGCGGCAAAAAGGTCAGTGATATGTATATGTTTGGTTGGAAAAAAGGATTAAAAACGACTTATTATCTGCGTTCCATGGGCGCAACCCGGATTGAAAAAAGCACTTTAGATGTCAACCGTTATGGTAACGTTGTGGGCAAACGCGACCGCGGTGATACCGGACGAATCACTGAAGATTTAACGAAATCTCAGGGAATGGAAGATTGTGAATCTTGCCAATAAATCAAGATCATCAATCACATTTAATAATTTATAGAAATTTAGATTAATTATGTAATAGGAGGGGGCAATCGCATGTCAGAATCGATTCGCATGACCGATGAGCGGGTTTCAGCGGATAAAAAAAGAGTGATCAACAATGATCGGGTTGTCGATGTCAATCAACTCGTTCCCATTAAATACAAATGGGCCTGGCATTATTATTTAGACGGATGCGCCAATCATTGGATGCCGACGGAAGTCTCGATGCAACGGGACATTGAACAGTGGAAAGATCCCAAAGGATTTTCTCCCGAAGAACGGCATGTGATTAAAAGGAATTTTGGGTTCTTTTCAACGGCAGAAACGCTAGTCGGGAATAATATTGTTCTGGCGATCTATAAATGCGTGGATAATCCGGAATGTCGGCAATACCTCCTGCGACAAGCGTTTGAAGAAGCGATTCACGTACATGCCTTTCAGTATATTATTGAATCGTTGTCGATGGATGATGGTGAGCTTTTTAACATGTATCGCGAAGTCAAAGCGATTTATAATAAAGATGAATTCTCAATGAAATTGACGGATGATATTCTTAATCCGAATTTTGAATTGGTGAGCGTTCAGGGACAGCAGAAATTTATTGATAACTTGATCGGTTATTATGGGGTCACGGAAGGAATATTTTTCTACAGCGGTTTTGTCATTCTGCTGTCGTTTGGCCGCCAGAACCGTCTACCGGGCGCATGTGAGCAAATCCAGTACATCCTCCGGGATGAAAGTATTCACATGAATTTTGGTTTGGAGATGATCAATACCATTATCGATGAGAATCCGGAACTTTGGACGCCCCGGTTTCAGGAATCCATCGTCTCCAAAATCCGTGCCGCGGTTGAGCTGGAATGTATTTATGCTAACGATTGTTTGCCAACCGGAATTTTAGGACTTAATCAACATCTCTTGCGTGAGTATATTCAATATATTGCTGACCGCAGATTAGAACGGTTGCGTCTGCGCAAAATTTATGGTTCGGAAAATCCTTTCCCCTGGATGAGCGAAATCATTGATCTTAAGAAAGAAAAAAATTTTTTTGAAACTCGCGTCACTGAATACCAAACCGGCGGGGCATTGGAATGGTAGTTTCTAGAAAATAATTCTTTACAGATTTGAAATCAACCTAAAAACGAACTTTTTTCCAAAAGCTCGTTTTTTTGTGTTTGATGATTTTTAAAATACTTAAGAAGGAATAAAAATTAATTTGACCGCACGATGACTGGTGATGTATAGTGATACTGAATTTTTAAAAGGGAAAGGATCATTATGCCTTGTTCCGATAGTTCTTCGGGTTTGAATATTTATCTTGATGCCCAGGAGCGGTTAGTTAAATTTAATTTTGCCAAGATTACCTGCAGTAAGGAAATCACCGCACACACCGGGTATTCCGATTATTGTTCGGGAAAACCCTTGTCTGAAATTCTGGATCAATCCTTCCCGCAATTGGTTTCCGAATTAAACCTCACCCAGGATGAAGAGAAGCAATTTGTTTTATACCTGGAGTGGGAGGCGTTACGCGCCGGGATCGGCCAGTATCTGGGCATGGAAGGTAAAGACATCGACAAAGATCGCTGTCGGATCACTTCGATTGAATATAATGACAACAGTATCGAGATTGCCCAAGTCATACTCCCCCCCAAAGAGCTACCTAAAATTTTGCCCTGTCGGTTAAGTGAAAATAATTGAGCGCGATCATCAGAAAATTACAAAATTTAATCTCGTGAAGGAATTGATCCTGCGGTCAGATGATTAAGTCTTTTCTTCGCCGCGAGCAATGAGAACTTTTCCGGTTCGAACCATTTCAATAATTCCGTATTTCTTAAGCATTTCTTCGAATGCATCAAGTTCATCGGTCGTTCCGGTTTGTTCGATGATGATCGTATTCTCGGTCGATTCGATGGGATGAGCGTGAAAACGGCTCAGGAGTTTTGTTAAAGCCGTCTTATTGGCAGATTTAAATTTCACTTTCACCAAGGCCAATTCTTTTTCAATCGATTCTTCGTGTTTATGTTCGCTAACATGAATCACATCGATGAGTTTCGAGGCCTGCTTGATGATCTGATCGAGTGTCGCCGGATCTCCCTGTGCGGTGATCGTCATGCGGGAAAAGCGCGGATCAACCGAAGGAGAGACGACCAAGGAATCGATGTTATAGGCTCGGCGGGCAAAAACCAAAGCCACCCGGACTAAAACCCCGGGTTTGTTTGCGACCAAGACACTGATCGTGTGGATATTTTTGGGTGCTGCTGTTTTTGCCGGCGATGTACTTTTTTTAATTGGAGACATGGTTAAGTGCTTCCCGTTGGTTTTTCGAGTTTTGTTTTCGGTGGTTCAATAATCATGTGATAGGCGGATTTGCCAGCCGGGATCATGGGGAAGACATTGTCTTCCTTAATGACCTCGGCATGAATCACACACGGACCTTTATGGTTGATGGCTTCGGTTAATCGTTCGCGCACATGCTCCGGCTTATTAATCAGCACACCCTTGATTCCGTAAGATTCAGCTAATTTGACAAAATCCGGATTGCCTTCCAGATCGACTCCAGAAAGACGGTTATCGAAAAATAATTCCTGCCACTGACGAACCATCCCCAAATATTTATTATCAATGATCAGGATTTTAACCGGGAGTTTATGGATGAAGATGGTGGACAATTCGTAAAGCGTCATCTGAAATCCGCCATCACCGACAATCGCCACAACCAGATCATTCGGACATCCGAATTGAGCGCCAATTGCGGCGGGAAAGCCAAACCCCATGGTTCCGGCTCCACCGGAGGTGGCCCATTTATCGCAATAATCTGTTAAATAGAATTGCGCGGCCCACATCTGATGCTGTCCCACATCGGTGGTCACAATCGCTTTTCCCTGGGTGACTTTATAAAGTTCATGAATGACATGCTGGGCGGTTAAACCGCTATTCGTATTATATTTTAAAGGATATTGCTTTTTTAGGTAGTTAAGCTCGTTAAGCCAATCTTCCGTTTGCAACGGTTCAATATGTTTGATTAATTCTTCCACAATCAATCGCGCATCCCCGACACAACTGGCATCCGGTTGGACAATTTTTCCCATTTCCGCAGGATCAATATCAATATGCAATTTTTTAGCACCGAGGCAGAATTCATTATTGTTCCCGTTGATACGGTCATCCCAGCGGGAGCCGATCGAAAGGATCAGATCGCACATCGTCAGGGCTTTGTTGGCGTAGGCGGTCCCGTGCATTCCGAGCATACCGAGGGATAATTGGTGTGTCTCCGGGAAAGCACCTTTTCCTAAAAGCGTATTCGTCACCGGGGAACGTAATTTTTCCGCCAATTGCATGATCGCTTTTCCGGCGTGCGAAATAACCGCACCATGGCCGATCAACAGAAGAGGACGTTTCGATCCTTTAAACATTTTGCCCATTTTGATGATATCATTTTTATTCGGTAAATCGGGGATCTTGTATCCGGGTAAATCCATTTCCGGATCAAGGGTTGATCCGGTAAAAGGAGCGGAGGTAATGTCTTTGGGTAAATCGATTAACACCGGTCCCGGTCGTCCAGTATTGGTAATATAGAACGCTTCTTTGGTGATTCGTGGAATATCATTGGTCACCTTGACGAGGTAACTATGTTTGACGATCGGCATAGTGATTCCAACAATATCCGCTTCTTGAAAAGCGTCTTTACCAAGCATAGCGGTGATG
>JAHFFY010000004.1 GCA_023247705.1 Candidatus Omnitrophota bacterium
CCAGCAAGATAGACGGCGATTTTATCCCGTTCATCGGCTGTGATTTGGTTATATTGTTTTGGCATACACAAAGGGTATCATTTTTTCCCTCTGTCTTGCACTTCGTTATTGAACTGGGTTACTAAAAAAAAATTATTATAGATATATAATTTCAATAAGGTTTAACCGTATTTCAGAGAGACTCTTATCATTTATATTGAAATGTTTATGGGGCAAAATACGTGGGACTTATTTGGGAATCATTACCGGACAATTATGCCTTTTGGTCATAAATTTTTAAATAGTTGTTGAGTCGGTCACCTGGAGAGTTTAACGAGTGGGTTCTCTTAAAGTCCTATTTAAAATTCGCCAACTCGTTAAACTCGTAGATCTCGCCAACGATCATCCTGCCCAATCTATGATTGCCCTTTCTAGCTCTATAGGATATATTTTATCTATCAGTACTAATCCTAGTTAAAAGACGCGGGAGCCCGCGTGCACAGGTCTATGATGAACCAAAGACGACAACATAGGATTTTGTTCCGGATGATCGCTTGGGCTTTGCTTTTTAGTTTTAATATCACTCAACTGACTATTGCTCCCGTCACAACCGTCTACGCCCAACCAGTTTTAGACCTTCCCAATCCCGGAACACTTTTGACCACCACTTCACCTTTTGATCCGCCTTTGTTGAAAGGATTAACGGTTCATCCCGAAAATCCGCTGCAATTCGATTTTATCGTCGATAAAGGAGAAACAACCCTAGGAGAAGAAGCCCTAAAGCCGGAGTACACGAAGTTGATCAAATATTTTTTGGCTTCTTTGACCATGCCTAAGGAAGATCTCTGGGTCAATCTCTCGCCCTACGAAAAAGACCGAATTGTTCCGGACGAATTTGGAAAGACCGAAATGGGGCGGGATTTGTTGGCCCAGGATTATATTTTAAAACAATTGATGGCATCGTTGTCGTATCCGGAGAATGGGCTGGGGAAAAAATTTTGGGATGAGGTCTACCGTAAATCTTATGAGCTCTACGGAACGACGAATATTCCGCTGAATACGTTCAATAAAGTGTGGATCGTCCCGGATAAGGCGGTTGTTTATGTCAATAAAGATATGGCCTTTGTCGTGGAGAGCCATTTGGCCGTGATGCTTGAGGAAGATTATCTGGCGTTGTCGAAGAATTTCAAAAGTCAGGAACTGGGCGTCAACCGCCTGAAGGAAGAGGACGCACAGGAGATCAGTAACCTGTCTTCGCTGATCGCCCGGGATATTTTGATTCCGGCGATCGAGAAAGAGGTGAATGAGAATCAATATTTTGCCCAATTACGGCAGATTTACAATGCCCTGATTTTGGCGGCCTGGTACAAGAAAAATCTCAAAGAGAATTTTTTAAATAAGGTTTATGCGAACCAAAAAAAGATCGAAGGTGTCAATGCCGATGATCCGAATATCAAACAGAAAATTTATGAACAATATATCGAGGCCTTTAAGAAAGGCGTTTATAACCTGATCAAAGAAGACCAGGATTCTTATACGCAGCAGGTCATTCCACGCAAATATTTTTCCGGCGGGTCCAATTTAAGTGTCGTGGAAGATCTGGAGACGACAGAATCCGCGGAGACGGTTTCCCCGGAGCATATTCAAAAGATCGAACAGCTGCAAGCCCGTAATCGCACCGTGCGGCTTCAAGGCAATTATTCTCTCCCGGAGATGATGGAAGAAGGAGATAAGGCGATGTTACGATCGGTTGGGGCGCAGGAAATTCAGCTCGCTATTCAAGATAAAATGACCCAAGTCATAAATTCTATCAGTCCTTCCAATGATTATGAAGGTTTGCTCGCTTTTATCACCGAGATCGAAAAAAAAGAAAACGCGTACAGCCGCGCCGTCAACGTTCAATCGGTGGTGGATGACGGTGCGAGAATTTTGGAATTGAAAGGAGAGTTGGAAGGACAATATAAAACTTTTAGAGCACTGGTAGGAAATTATCTCAAGATCCGGGCGCTGCGCGGAACGTTAGCTCAAACAGTTTTGGATCAATACCTTTCAAAATTAAATGACCTGTACGCAACCAATATGGACTTGATCACCGTTTACACGGACCTGACTTGGCCGGGATCTCGGAAGGATAACAAATCATTTCAACGCAACCACACAGCGGCAGAGTCCATATGGAAGGCATGGCAGAACATCAGCCTCGATCATGTCAGTGATTTCAGGGATGTTGAAGATTATCAGTATCACACGGAACTCAAACGACTCTCGGATTTTAAAAAGACACGCGACGAACGGGTGATCGGCTCAGAGTTGCGGCAGCGTTTGAATTTTACGTTACGGCAGCGTGTTTACACGCAAATGAAGACAAAATTGTTTGAGAGCATGCATGAACTGAATCAGCTTTTTTCATCAATGGCCCATGCAGAGGCGTTGGCGGTCATGATGCAAAAGGAATGGGACGAGGAAACCATCCGATCGGTCATGCAGGTTTCCCCGCAAGAGGACTGGAGGGATATTTTAGAGAAAAAAGTCCGGAATTTTGTCCGGCATTATTTCCCTTTGACCGAGGAGGAGAAAGAACGGTTCGGTCAATGGGCGGAAAAAGAGAAAGAACAATTCGGCTTACAGGACATTTTGCAAGGGATCACACGATTGGTGGTCACGCCCCAAGAAAGGAAGGTCCTCGAGAAAGAGACCGGAGAGTTGCTCGGGGGCGATTTCGCCCTGGCCAGAAAGAATAAAGCGGTCGTCAAGTTAAGCAAAGTGGTCGGGTTGTCGGTCTCGGTGGGTGTCGGTGGCGTTTGGTTATATCTGGCGAATGAGCGATCTCATTTAGCGCAACAGATCCCTTCCTCTGTGCAAAAGCCGATCACCTCATCCGAAACTCCGCAGGAGAATTCCGCTCCACAAACCGAAGCGGCAAAAGAGACCGCTCTAGAAGAAAGTCAAAAATTAACCGGGTTGATGTCTTTGGTGGAAGGATCGAAGGTCAGCGATGAAGTCAATCGCGCAAATAAAGAGAGAGCGATTCAGAATGTCCAAGCGGAGATTGAGCGTTTGAAGAAATCGGCTCAAGAGGTCGAACAAAAGACCACAACCGTCACCGCCGATGTCCAGCAGTCCCGTCAGCGAATAGAATCTGATTTTAATTCCAAAATAGAAGAATTAAGAGATTTAGCGGGAAAACACGAGGGAGTAAGCCCGCATCATGTCGTCCCAACCGAGGAGAAATGGTATAAATTGAAGGCAACCAAAGAGGTGAAACTGGCATCTCAAGAGAAGAAAGGTCAGGATGAATCAAAAGTGGAATTGAAAGGCGATGGCGGTCTGCGTACGGTTCCGACTGGTCATGGAGGCAGCGATTATTCCGGCCTCGGCACGGAATGGGAGGCGAATTTTGAGAGTGCCTCGCCATTTTTGTCTTTAGGGAGTTTTACCCAGGTGAATTATACCAATGGGTATCTTGTCCCGCGTAAAAGCCAACCGCAGGTGTGGTCCTTAAAGAAACAGGAAGTGACGCGGGAATGGGTAATCCAATCCTCCAAAGGAAAAAGCCAGCTGCAGCTCGCGGTCCCGCCGGGTTATGTGATTGTCGGTCTTGAAACCAAAGAGCTGGTGGAAGGAACCATTTATTATGACCCGGTCCATCAAACCTGGCATCTGGCCTCGGAACAAAATTCCAAACAAGTCAAGGTTTACGTCCGTAAAGCTAAACCGAGAGAATTGCCGGTCTATAAACAATCCCTTCTTTTAGTAAATGATCAAGGGCAGGCTTTAAGTGCGGCAGCGATTCAGACCGCTTTTCAAAAGGATTTCCCGAAGGAGATGCTGGACCTTTTCGATTTGGCCAAAAGTTTATCGCTGGAAGAGAAGCTGGAATTGCGTCGGATGCTTCTCGATCTCAAAATTTTTTATTATACCACCAATCCCTATTTGACCGATGTTACGAAGGGGATGACCCTGGTGCAAGAGATGTTTTTTACCCTGGCGCATCAATGCAATGGTTTTGCTTCCTTTAACAGCATTCTCTCGTTTGCTTTGGGTATTCTCGAGAAAGAGTATGCCATGGATGGGTACTGGGATACAAACGGGAGCAGATTTGTGACCAGAGGAAATGGACATAATTGGAACATGTCTCAGGGCAACGTATTGAATCAGCCGCAGATCGGCGAATCGTCTCCTTTTTATCAAAAGGTCGGCGTCACGGAGGCGGAATGGACCAGGGAAATAACCGAGGTGATTCTCCCCCGGGCCCAAAGACTGCGCGCACTTCTTCCCAAGATGCTTGAGATGATCACATTGAGACGCGAGCAGAAAAAGATTGAAACGGCGATCCAGGCCGAAGAGGAAAAACTAAAAAAGGTGAGCGAAGAAAAGCCGGCCAGACAAGACGGTGAAATCAGCCCGTACTATAAAGACAATCAAGAGTACTATTTTAAGTTAGTCGCCGGTTATCAGGAAAAAATAACCCAGCTTAAGAGGGATACCTTAACCAAGGAGACGATGGCAACGTTGATTGATTGGGGCTCTGAATTCAGCCGGTCATTGGTGCGGGGAGCGGTGGCGCCCCAGGGCAAGGGAGGCAAAGGGGTAGAGACACTTCTTCCTTCTGGACAATTAAAAAATATCTTGAAAGGTCAGCCCAAGGATCAGTCGAAGTCCGGCGCTTTGTTTGTTTTTTACAATCCCTATGAACTCATGGCCGCGACGGATTATGCCCTCGAGATGCTTTCGGAATTGAATAATAAATTGTGGCGATTTCCTGCCCCAGACTATCCCATGATGGAGCGGATCGCGCAAGTTAAAAAAGACATCTTCACGGCGGTGAAGGCGTTTGCCCGTCAGAATAATTGGGAATTGTATGAGCCCTTGGTCATGGATCCGATCCGCTTACAGGATGGGACGCTCACGGATTTGGCGGATGGTGGAAATGCCGCCACCCCAAGCTATCTCATTGACCGGCTCAATAAAGATGACAATATAACGGATGGAAATGATCTGATGACTTTTGATCTTCGGGACACGTTGGTGGATTTTCAAAAGGATTTGTTTTTATTTAAGTACGAACAAGACGAACAGTATAGCGGAGGCGTAAGAACCCGCGCAGCGGAAACGGGATATCATTTAAAGGGAAAAAGATCCGGCCAGTATAAAGACCGACGGATTCCGGCCTTAAATTTGTCGCTGTATAATTATCCGTTTCCGAATGAAGAATGGCTGGCGGTTGGAACTGATCCGAATGGTAAAACGTTTTTTTTGGGGCCGGTCGCTGAGCGGGAACGGCTGAACGATTTGCCGACCGAGGTCCGCAAGGATTTATTTCTTTTACCTAAAAATATTTTTGTGCTCAATGGAGAATTATTGGTCTGGTACAGGGATTCTCAGGGGCAGTATCGTCTCGGGGGAAGTTATTCCGAACATCATCACTTAGCCGACCGCATTTTTTTTACGACCACCACCCTGAGACAGTTACCCAATGGAACGGTCATGTTTTTTGGTTATGAAAATTCCCGCTGGAAGTTGTTTATTTTGGATAAAACTGCGGTCGAAGAAGTTGATTTGGATTCTGTGACGCAGGAAAGAGTCGCTAGTGTGCAGGAGTTTGCTGTTTATTCCGATGGGCGCTGGGCCACGGTGCTGACGTATCAATCGGGATTACAAGGATATTTTGGGACAAAAGTTAAGCAGGCCGGGCTTTTTGATCCGGCCGAACGTTATAAGATCGCACGTATTCCAGTTGAGACCCCACAGAAAGGAATCATCGCTGCAGTGGAAGACCAAGGTGGATCATACTATATCGAATTTGACAGCGATGTTATTGAGCAAATTTCCGAGATTAAAAACGATCAACATCTTTTGGGGGCAGAGAATCCCATCTTTTTCCCTAACGGAAGTCCGGCTTTTTTAATCCAGCGGCGCGATAGAAAGTGGGTATGGGTGAGTGATCGGGCCGGTGCATCAACGGTCTTAATGCGATATCCCCTGAACAGAGTATTGGGAACCGCCTCTGGGGCTTCCTTGGAAATTTCAAATCAGCATAAGACCAAAGACGGTCGCTGGGTTGCTGAGGTGGCTTTATCTAAACAACCTGGCGTGAGGGATCTAGATATTCCTATCCCGGGTGTAAGGGGAAGCTTCGTGATTTTACCTAACGGCGAATGGTTTATGCGTATGCCTTTTAAAAAGGTCGAGACGGCGATTCAAATGGGCCCTGCCGGTTCATCGACAACGACCGTTGAGAAGAATTATGTCCGGCTTTGGGGGTCATGGTATGAGAGTCAACGATCTCACATTCTGGCCACAGACGAGATTTTTACGAACGTTTTTGATCCCATTTTCGCGGTTGGTCCCGATGGAAAGGCGGATGCGTCCCGTTACCTGTTACTCTATTCCAACGATGAGAACGGTGTGATTTGGAAGGTCAAAGGCCCGCTGGCGCCTTATGTGGGATTATCTGAACAGGAGAGTTATCAACTTGATGCAATACCTATTCAGGAGACAGCGGATGGACAGATTGTTTTAAATTTGGTTAAAATGGCTCCAGATGGAAATATATTATATAATTTTTCTCCTGTCGTGAATCTTTTTCCCCGGAGCCATCATTTTCTGAATCGGGTTATCGCTTTATATAATATTCCGGTTTCAGCCGTTGATGCCAATGAACACATCCCAGAGGAACGGATCGATCTGCGCTGGGAACATTTTTCCCGGCTGGTCCCGGCGATCGATGCGACATTGAATTCCCCTAACACCCTGGGGGCGGGAAATTACACGGAAACGTGGAGTTATCTGGGCGACCTTTTGATGGATATGGAAAACGATCCCAACGGGCGGTATTTTGATCCACAACGCGTCGCGGAAATCCTTCGTTCCTATAAAAAGATTGTGGCCCAGCTGCTGTTTCATTATTCGGATTCTTCAGCTCAAGACATCGTCAGCTTTAATGAGTTGAAGAGATATACCGATGTCTTGATTGATCACGGACTGCATGAGGTGGTCGTTGAGATCTTGGAAGAACTCTACAAAATTCTTTTGAACAAAGAGGCAGAAAAGCCCGCGTCGATGACTTCGGCCAAAGACATTGTTTCCCTCCTGACGCCGCAGCAATGGCGGAATGGTATTGAGGCCTATGAAAAATTTCTTCAGGAACAGTTCAAATTAGATAGACGGACCAAAAGCATCTATCTGCATAAATATCATTTTGAACCCAGCGATCACCACCGGGTGGATGAATTAAATGCCTTTGCCTCGATTTTCCTGGATGATGCAGCAGTGAACAAATTGAGCGGTTATGGGCAGAGGATTGATTCTCTGACGCAGTGGATTCAGGATCTCAATATTCCTTTCCAATATTCTTCGGTCAAGGCCGCCCCGGGATTGAAAGATATTTTTATCCTTTTACATCAAGGTTTAAAAGGGGATCGACGGAATTTTGATGTGGAGTTCACCCAAGAAACACGATCGAGCCTTTTGTATAAAATGGTCAAACTCATCCGCGGCAATACCGATCGACTGAAAGTCAATCTTGCCCATCCGTTGGCGAGTACCGAAGAATATCTCCAGGAACGCCGGGACTGGGATTGGGTCAATCAACGCATGACCCGGATGTTGGGGGATGATTTCAACGGCCCTCACAATATCGGGGATGTGGTCACGACATTGATTGAAGAAGCGCATCACGATGCTGCGACGTTGTTTGTCTTGGCGGCTTTTTTAACTTTTGTCTCAAGTTTTTTTTCTGATTTCCTGCGCAGAAGAAATATCACCCTGAGCCAAAACCCCAAGAAAGTGGTGGAACAATTTATCGCAGAAAATCCCTGGCTGGAAGGCTGGGGCGAAGTCGAGGGGATCAAGGATTTTCTTTTAGAGATCTTGAAGTCGGGAAAACTGATGACCCCCGAACAAGAAGAAAGATTACGCTCGATCCGCCAGCAGACTTCTTCGAATGAAGATCGCATGATCATCGACGCGATTCTGGCATTGCCATTTGAATATCCCGCGAAGTCCTCGATGAGTTTGACCGCGATGGGGTTGATTGTCGATCATCTCAATGGGGATACCACTATTGAGCCGTATCGAGACCGTAAAAAAATGACCCAGGCCATTTTGGATTTGGTTGAAAATATTAAGGCCGGAAAAATTCCCATCAAAGATTTTTATCCCGAACTGCGCAAGATCATTTCCCGGTTTAGCCGTGAAGAGACATCTCTCCAGGAAGATCTGACCCCGGTCGCCTTTCAGGATTTGCAGTCCGGATTACAAAATAAAAAGAAAGACGCGCGTAAGGTCATGACCGACGGCAAAGAAATCATTTCATCCGAGTATGACGGCTATGTCTCAAAACAGACCGGAGCGGGAGTGGAATTTGCTGGGGTCAGGGAATACCGGGCCGGAGACGATTGGCGGCGGATTACTTTCGCCAGCTTGGCCTCCATGGATGGCCCTCTCCAGGTGAAGGAATCCCAAAAGGAGACGAAAGTCTCGGCAGGGATCCTTCTCGATCTGCGCGCGCTCAATAACGCTGACAACCTGGAGCAGTGGACCGAGCAGCTAGCCAACTCGTTGAAAGTTTTATATAAAAAATTCAGGGATGGGCTTTCCAGCGGCGGTGATTTTCAACTGAAAGGGTTGATTGTGATTCTGCCGGATGGAAATTTAAAAGAAATAAAAATCGACCGGACGTTTCAATATCTTGAACTGGCCAATGGGATTTTTAAGATTGTCGAAAATAATTTTCCGGTGGCGTTTCAGATGTTTCGGATGCAGATGAAGGCTAAGCAGCCGGAGTTTTATACTGCGGCGGAAAAAAAGCGCTACGCCCAGAGGACCAAAGGCCTTTGGAAAGGGGAATTGAGCCAGCAAAAATTGGGACAGATGCAACAGCGCCTTAAGGCTGATAATATTTATTTTGTTGGGGTCGATGAATCCGAACATCAATCGTTGGTTCAAAGTTTTCCGCGGTCGCGTAGTTTTTATTGGAAAGGCCAGCGGGCATATTCGATTTTGCCCAAAGACCAGGACAAAACGTTGGAGGTGTTGGAATTGGAGCCCGGGGAGAGCGTGACGGCTGCGGCGGACCGGGCGCTGTTGAAACAATCTGACATCGAACATCCTGAATCTTCAGGGCAAGACCAGATTGCTGATAAAGCCTTGTTGACTGCTGTTAAACCGCCCCCCGGTGGTATCGATCTTAACCCGGACAACCTGGATCTGCAGACGCAAGGGGAAGGAATGAATTTGAACTTTCCTTTGGATCCCAAAAACCTCGAAGGGGTCCAGATCAACGGTCTTACGCCGGTTATTTTAGAGATCACGCCCGTTTCCAACCTGCCTTTTCTTTTAGGGTTGGGTCTCTTGAAGACTGAGCAATTGAGTCTAACTTCAGAACGTCATAACTAAAAATTTTTCTTACTTTGTGAAGCCAAAATATTCTTGCTCATGTTATAGAATGCATATATAATAACGCTCTCATTACTCCGGAAAAAATAGAGGTGTATCATGAGCAAAGAATATTCTCCCTTTACGCCAGGGGTGCCTGTTCCCATAGATTTTTTTGTTGGAAGGAATCAAGAGTTAACAACACTGGTTGATAAAGCAAAAGCATCTTCGTCGGGTAAATTACAGTTGGCTTTTGTTTATGGCGAACGAGGCATTGGAAAAAGTTCTTTATGTCGTATGACACGTGTTATTGCGGAAAGTCAAGCGGATATCTTGGGGGTACATGTTTTTCTGGGAGGGGTCGTATCTCTCCCAGAAATGGCGAGACGGATTTTTGAAAAATTTCTTAATGAAAGTATTAATAGACCATGGTATGAACAGATTAGATCGTTTTTAGGAAAACATGTCAGGGAAGTGGGGTTATTTGGAGTTAATATTGAATTCGATGCTGACAAAAAGGAACTGAATCAGTTGGTTAATGGTTTCTCAACAGCGTTGAGGACGTTAGTTCAGCAACTAAAGGATAAAAAAGGGCTATTGATTATTCTCGATGATTCAAATGGGCTGGCTAATTTGAAAGATTTTGCGAATTGGCTTAAAAGTCTGATTGATGAGATTTCGACATCCGATCAGCCGCTCCCTTTGTTCCTGGTCTTAGCTGGATTACCAGAAAGAAGATTGCAGCTTTTTCAATCTCAACCTTCTCTGATGAGGGTGTTTGATCCAATTGAGATTAAAAAATTATCAGAAGAAGAGACAAAAAATTTCTACAGGCAATCATTTTCTAAGGTAGGAATCAGCATTAAAGAAGAGGAATTAGCGACCCTATGGCAATACTCAGGAGGCTATCCAGTTTTAGCCCATGAGATTGGAGACGCTGTTTTTAAGATAGACATGGATAATAATATTGATAAAGATGATGCTGTTAGAGGTATTGTTAAGGCGGCTCATGTTATTGGACAGAAGTATATAGAACCTCAAGTGTATGACGCGATCAGAAGTCAGAAATACCATTCCATTTTAAGAAAATTGGCGAGAGATCCTTTTGAAAGTCAATTTCGAAAAAAAGAAATAGCCAAAGATCTTAATGAAAGCGAAAAAAAAGTTTTTGATAATTTTCTTCAACGTATGAAGAAATTAGGGATCTTAAAAGAAGATAAGGAAGCAGGATCAGGAGCTTATCAATTTACAAGCGATTTGCATTATTTGTTTATTTGGCTTCAAGCTCAGGGGAATTGAGCTTTGTGAAGAGGAGGAATATATGAGTTTGGTTCATTTAACCGATAAAAATTTTACGCAAGAAGTTTTAGAATCCAACCTGCCGGTTCTGGTCGATTTCTGGGCGGAATGGTGCGGTCCTTGCCGGATGATCGGGCCCGTGGTCGAAGCCCTGGCCAAAGATCTGGACGGCCAATTGAGAGTGGGCAAAGTCAATGTGGATGAGGCCGCGGAATTGGCGGCGAAGTACGGTATCATGTCGATCCCGACGCTTTTGGTTTTTAAAAAAGGAGAAGTCGTGGATCAGATGGTGGGTGCCATGCCGAAAGATCAGCTCTTGGCCAAACTCAAACCCAATCTATAATTTTTTATTCCTTTTCCGGTATGAAAAAGAAAATTTTGATGATCATCGCCAGTCAGAAATTCAGGGACGAAGAATATCTGGTTCCCAAATCTTTTTTTGAAAAAAAAGGTTTTAAGGTCATTACGGCGAGTTCTTCTTTAAGCTCTTCCACGGGAATGCTCGGGGCAACAGCCCAAGCGGACATCCTGATTAAAAAAGTGAAAGCCGAAGATTACGATGCGGTTGTATTTGTCGGAGGATCTGGGGCGCAGGAGTATTGGTCGGATCCTTTAGCGCATGAGATTGCAAAAAAAGCGAATCAATCCGCCCAGGTGCTGGCCGCGATTTGTATTGCCCCGGTCACGTTAGCCAACGCGGGATTATTACAGGGAAAAAAAGCGACCGTCTGGTCTTCTGAAATCAAGCAGCTTCAGGATCAAGGCGCTCAATTAAGTCAGGCCGCGGTCGTCCGCGATGGAAAAATCATCACGGCCAACGGCCCGCAGGCGGCTTTGGATTTTGCTGAAACGATTATGGAGGCGATTGTCTGATGTTGATCCATTTTTGTAAATCCAAGATTGCCCATGGACGGGTGACGGAGGCTCAGTTGTATTATGAGGGGAGCATCACAATCGATGAGCGTATTCTGAAGTCGGCCGAGATCATTCCCGGAGAAAAGGTCGAGGTCTTGAACGTTAACACCGGGTCCCGTATTGAAACGTATGTGATCGCCGGGAAAGCGGGTTCGGGGCAAATTTGCCTCAATGGCCCGGCGGCGCGCTCAGGCTGTGTGGGCGATCAATTGATCATCCTCTGTTACGCCCTGATTGATCCTTCCGAAGCCAAGAAAGTGAAAACCAAAGTGATTTATCTTGATGATCATAACAAAATTAAAAATTAGATTGTACGGAGATCCGGTGCTCCGCCAGAAATCTTTACCAGTCAAAACCGTAGGTCCCGCCGAACGCATGTTGATTCCTTCGATGATTGAGACCATGTATCAGCATAAAGGCATCGGCTTGGCCGCGCCGCAGATCGGGATCAGCGAACAAATCCTGGTCGCGGATATCGGGGAGGGTCCCGTTGTTTTGATTAACCCTCAGATCATCAAGAAAAGCGGTTCCGACAAGATGGAAGAAGGGTGCTTAAGCATCCCCGGCATTGTCGTCAAGATCACTCGTCCTAATAAAATCGTCGTGCGATACATCAATGAGTATAACGAACCCGTTCAAAGGGAATTCGGCGAACTTTTTGCCCGCGTCATCCAGCACGAGATGGACCATCTCAAAGGCAAACTCATCATCGATTACGCTTCTTTGTCGCAACAGATCAAAATTAAAAAACATCTCAAGGCGATTGAAGAAGGCCGCCTGCAGGATCTGCCTCAAACGGCCCCGATTCGCTCGAGAATCAAGGAAGAGCTGAATAAAGAAAAGGGAGTTTCTGCATGACGCACACGACACTCGATCCGACTCCATCCGGGTCGTTGCGTTTACCTTCGTGGTTCAGACAGCCGATTCCCGACATGGAAAAGATATCCGCGATGAAGGATTCGTTCCGGTCAAAGGGGTTGCATACCGTTTGTGAAAGTTCTCATTGCCCGAACATGGGGCAATGTTGGGGGCGCGGTGTCGCGACGTTCATGATTTTGGGCGATGTGTGTACGCGGGCTTGTCGTTTTTGCGCGATTGCCGCCGGAAATCCGCTCAAAGTCGATCTGGATGAGCCCGAACATCTCGCCCAAACGATTCAGCGGATGAAATTAAGATATGTTGTGATCACCTCCGTCGCGCGGGACGATCTCGGGGATGAAGGCGCCGGACATTTTGCCAAAACTATTATCGCGGTCAGGAAAGAAAACCCGGCGATCAAGATCGAAGTGCTGATCCCGGATTTTTCTGCCGAAGAAGGCCGTTTAAAAAAGGTCACGGATGTCGCCCCCGAGGTGATGAGTCACAACATTGAGACGGTGCGAAGGCTTTCCGATCAAGTCCGTCCGCAGGCCGAATATGAACGTTCTCTGTTGGTTTTAAAAACTATTAAACGGTTGAACCCGTCGATTTTTGTCAAATCCAGTTTTATGGTTGGCTTGGGAGAATCCCGTGAAGAAATTTTATCCACGATGACGGATTTGCTGGAGGCTGGCTGTCAGATTTTAACGATCGGGCAATATTTGGCGCCGAGCCAAATGAAGCGGCATCTGAAAGTGGAACGGTTTGTTTCACCGGAAGAATTTGAAAATTATCGTCAATTAGGAAGGAAGATGGGATTTCGGCATGTGATGAGCGGGCCGCTGGTGCGCAGTTCTTACATCGCGGAAGAAGGGTATCAAGAGTGTGTGAAGGATTTGGTATCAACTTAAACCTTAATTAGAAGTTCGCCAGTTGCCAGTTAACGAGTTTTACGAGTTGGTTTTCCCTGTTGCTCAACTTGAGAACAGTCCCAAATAACTCGTAGAACTTGCCAACTCGAAAACTCGCTAGCTATTTAAATTATGAAAATAAATGACCGTTTAAAAGAAATTTTATCCCTTGCGCTACGTTTTGGTTTAAGCGGGCTTCTGTTGGCGTATCTCTTCAGCAAAATTGATACTCACTCCATGATGGCGACGTTGAAGACGGCTGATTTTAAGTACATCTATCTTGCCGCCGGGATGTTTCTGCTGATTCATGTGGTTCTGTTGCTGCGATGGCTTTTATTTATCCGGGCGCTGTCTTTGGAAATTCCGGTCAAAACGCTGGTCGAGTATTTTTTTATCGGTTTGTTTTTTAATCTTTTTCTGCCGAGCTCAACCGGAGGAGATTTGGTTAAAGTTTTGGGACTTTGCCGATACACGGACCAAAAAGCGAAAGTGGTCGCCTCGGTTGTTTTGGACCGGGTGTGCGGATTTGTCGCGATTGTTATCGTTGCCTTTTGTTCCTATGGATTCGGTTATGGTTTATTGCATGATCATACGATCTTGATCGGAATTTTCGTCCTGGCCTTGATGTGTGTGATTTTATTGACGATTTTTTTTAATGAAAAATTTTTTTCGTTTGGATCACATTTGTTTGCGCGGTTTCCGAAAATCAAAGACAGCTTGATGAGCCTGCATTATAATATCTCTTTGGTCAAAGGGCGTATTCCGTTTGTCTTTCTGGCGTTTTTATTGTCCTGTCTTTCGCAGTCTTTGCTGATCATTGATTTCTTTTTTGTCAGCATGGCGTTGCACCAGAGCATTTCGTTGATTTATTTTTTCATCTTTGTCCCGATCATCTGCGTTGTTTCTTCGTTGCCTTCCATCGGGGGGTTGGGTGTCAGAGACGCGGGAGCTGCCCATTTGTTTGCTAAAATCGGTGTGGCCGAAGGGGTCTCGGTCAGTTTGACACTGGTCAATTTTATTTTTATGGTTATCATCGGCCTTATCGGCGGAATTGTTTATGTCGCTCACTTATCTCCTCGACGGGTACAACATCATCAAGCTTGTTCCACTTCTGGCTGAGAAGCCGTGGGACGAATCTAGGGCGTTTTTTATCCGCTGGATAGAGGCCGCTTTGCCGCAAGGGAGCCGGAACAATCAGGTGATTGTGGTCTTTGACGGTCAGCCGGGGAGCTGGGGGGATTGTTCGACATCGGTTGTCCAAGTTGTGTTTTCACTGGATGAAAGCGCCGATGATCGGATCAAAGCAATGGTCAACCGCTCGAAGTCGAAAAAAACGATCGTGGTCGTGACCAATGATCGTGATATTATTTATGCGGTCCGTGCCGCCGGGGCCTCCAGCATGAGCGTGGAAGATTTCATGCGCAAAGGCCGACAACACCCCTTGGGCGCAAAAACGTTGCCTAAAAAAATGGCGCAGCAGAAACAGGATCAATCAAAGTACATCTCAAAATCATTGGAATTTAAAATCACCTCAGAGTTCGAACGCATTTGGTTAAAATCCAAGGACTCGAAGTAAACAGGAAATCTTTTTATGATGAATATTCTCCGCTCAATCGGTCGTTACGTGATCGGAATTTTTTTGGGGTTGGGAAATGCCATTTTTTTTCTCCTGGAAATTTTAGGAAATATTGTTAAGGGGAAAATCCGTGTGCAGGAGGTTTTAAAACAGATTTTTGAGCAAGGAGTTCAATCTCTGGTCATCGTGGCACTGACTTCCTTTGCATCGGGAGCGGTGTTGGCGATGCAGGGTCATGTGATGCTGGAACGGTTCGGCGCCAAAGAATACGTCGCGCATCTGGTGGCGCTTTCATTAGTGCGTGAGTTGTCGCCGGTTTTCACTTCTTTTATTTTTTCCGGCAAGGCGGGGGCCAAGATTGCGGCGGAATTAGGCTCGATGAGCGTCAATAATCAAATCGTTGCGACACGCACGCTGGGGGTCGACCCGGTGGAGTTTCTGGTTGTGCCGCGTTTCGTCGCTTGTTTTCTGGTCCTGCCGCTTTTGGTCGTATTTTCGGAACTGCTGGGGATCATGGGAGGATATTGCGTGAGTGTCTTCGAGGCCGGCATCCCGGGATCGTTTTATGTGACACAGACGTTACGCGTCATTAATTATGTGGATTTTTTCAGCGGTTTGATCAAGACGTTTTTTTTCGCGTTTTTAATCGGCTGGATTTGCTGTTATCAGGGGTTCTTCACCCAGGGCGGATCGTTGGGGGTTGGAAAATACACGACCAAAGCCGTCGCGTATTCTTATATTTTTGTAGTTTTATCGAATGTTTTTTTAACCAAGGTCATCCTGGCCTTGTGGCAATAAACAGGCGGGGTTGATCGGATAAAATTGTTTAAAATAGTTAGATAAATTTTTGAGGAGGAAATCCCATGAACATTTTTTACAAAAAATTTATGACCATCGTGATCGGGTGCAGTTTTTCTCTTTTGACAGGTTGCGTAAGCCATACTTCCAATGGCGGACAACTGACCATGTATCGCACGCCCAGCATGGAAGCGGCTTGGATCCGCAACGGAGATCCGATCCTGTTTGATGGAACACTATGGTACCCCACGGACAATGTCGAAAATATCCAGGATGCGGAAGTTTATCTCATGGGCGAGTATCAGGAGGTTCAATTTTTTATTGAAAAAACAGATGTTAAACCTTATGATCGGTTATACACCAAGTTTGGAGAGAATCAATTCCGGTCTTTTGCGCATCGAGAGGAATAATGATAGAGATTATTCATCTTTTTAAAAAACTTGAAGACCAGATGGTGCTTACTGACGTTAATCTGAAAATCGCCCTAGGAGAGATTTTGGTCGTTCTCGGAGGAAGCGGGGCCGGAAAAAGCGTTCTACTGCAGCATCTGATCGGTTTAATGAAGCCCGATCGAGGTTCCATCATGATTGATTCCAAAGATATCACCCGTCTTAAGGAGCGGGAACTTTTGCAGATGAGAAAAAACATCGGCTTTCTCTTTCAGGAAGGCGCTTTATATGACTTCATGAATGTCTTCGAGAACATTGCTTTTCCTCTGCAGGAACATACAACCATGAATGAATCGGGGATCAGAGCTAAAGTCAAAGAAGCCTTGAAAATTGTCGGGCTGGAAGGGGCCGATGAGAAATTTCCCTCTGAACTCAGCGGCGGGATGAAAAAAAGAGCGGCTCTGGCCCGGGCCATTATTCTGGATTCGAAAATTCTTTTCTGCGACGAACCGACTTCCGGGTTAGACCCGATTTTAAGCAAGGATATCACCGACCTGATTCAGAATATATCAAGACAGTTAAAGTGCACGACCATCATTACCTCGCATGATATGAAAAATGCGTTAAGGATTGCTGATCGCGTGGCGATCGTTTTTAAGGGGGCGATCCTGGCAACGGGAACACAAAAAGATATCCTCTCATCTCAAAATGCTTACGTCCGGGAGTTTTTGAATTAGCGTGAATTGATTGAATTTTTTTGGGTCAATGAAGAAATGGAGACATTTTACGCTTTAACTTTGAAAAGAAACATGATATATTCTGCTTCGCCAAAGCGATCGGAATTTTCAGTATTGCTCCGAAGCAATAGCGGTGCGCAACCAAGCGGTAGGCGAGAGAGGTTTTATGGATAAAAAAGATTTCTACAAGAAACTATCAGCGGGAATATTTTTTTTCCTTTTTATTATGTTGACGGTGATGATGATCTTGGTGATCGGGATTGAGAAGGGATTCACCCAGCCCAAATTTTATGTTGCGGTTCTTTTTAATCGCGTGGATGGTCTGGCGATCGGCGCGCCGATCCGGTTTTCCGGGGTCAGCGTGGGCACGGTGGGCAAGATCGATTTCCTGGAGGAAAAGATCAATGGCCGTGGCGTCAAAGTGACATTAAATATTTTCAAGCGTTATAAGAAACAGCTGGAAAAGAGTACGCGCATTTCGATAAGAACTGAGGGGCTGTTAGGTGGGAAGCTGGTGGATATTTCCAGCAGCGAAGTGGGACCTTATGTGGATTTGGACTGGCCGATCATCGGAGAGGATCCGATCGATGTGCAGGATCTGGTCGTTGTGTTTAAAGAGGCTGCAAATAGTTTTACCCAAACAACGAAGACCATGGATTCGATCAACCGGGAAGTCCGCACGATTTCCGAATCGTCTCAGCGTTTGATTAAACGGGTGGAACAAAAATTAATTGAAGGAAACCTATTTAAAGTTTTCTAAGCCATGTTTATATTAGGAAATTTTTTGATCGCATTATCTAATGTGATCAGTCTTATTTTAAATCTCTTATTCTGGATGATTTTCATCAGGGCCTTATTAAGTTGGGTGAATCCTGATCCGTATAATCCGATTGTTCATTTTTTATACCGGACCACCGAACCGTTATTGGAGCCGATCCGCAGACATTTACCGGTGATGGGACTTGATTTTTCTCCGATGATTGTTATATTAGTGATTGTCTTTTTACAATCCTTTTTAGTGGTTAGCTTGAGAGACAAGGGGATGCGGTTAAGGTATTCTTCCTCTGTTGAATCCATGCCGATGTTCGACCGCCGGAGTTCCGACGGTTCAGATACGTTGTTTTACCGGAGATAATTTTTATTTTTTAAGAAGGAGATTTTGCAATGTTGGATAAAATGAAACAGCTCATGGAAATGAAAAAACAAGCTGACCAGCTCAAACGGCAATTGGATGCCGAGAGCGTAGAAGTCAATGAAACCCGCGGGATCAAGATTGTCATTAACGGATCACAATATTTTCAATCGGTCGAAATCGATCCGACGTTATTGCAGCCTGAGAACAAAGCGCGATTCGAAAGCGATTTATTGCGCAGTTTAAACACGTCGATTAAGAAATCTCAAAATATTGCCGCGCAAAAAATGAAATCGATGGTGGGTTTGAATATTCCGGGACTATAAGTGATCGGGTTTGCGGGTTAGCGCGTTGCGGGTTCTTAATCCGTCAACCCGATCACCAGATCTATTTAATGAACGTATAACCTGCAAAATGAGGAGGTCTTCAAATGCCTTATGATAAGTCTTTAGATGTCGAATCTTTCAAAGAAGTCAAAGAATTTAATGAGTCCAGGATCACGGTCGGGGTTTTTTCTTATAACGGCGGCGAGAAAAAACTGCAAATCTCCCGTGAAAATAAAGATCAGAACGAAGAATGGCGATTCGCGAAATTAGGACGGATGAATAAAGCAGAGGTCAAAGAGGTCGTTCCCGCGATCATGCGTGCGGTCGATAAGATGTAAGCAGTAGGCTCGGGTTGATTTTTCAAGATTAATTGTTTATTGGAGAAATATTTTTTAGATGATTAGGAGAGAAGTATGGTAGAGGTTTATTTAACCAGGGCCGGTTTTGAAAAACTCAGAGATGAATTGGAGAAGCTGAAAACCGTTGAGCGCAGAAAGATCGCCAAGGCCATCGGCGAAGCCCGTTTGCTAGGTGATATCTCGGAAAACGCAGAGTACGACGCGGCCAAAGACGCCCAAGCGCATTGCGAGGCGCGCATTGCTGAATTAGAAGCAAAGTTGGCGCAGGTCCGTATTATTGAAAACGAAAATATCCCAGCGGATAAAGTTTATATCGGCGCGATTGTTAGTTTGCTCGATATGGAAACCGACGAAGAGATCAAATATATGCTGGTCTCTCCGGAGGAATCGAATTATGAGGAGAATAAAATTTCGATTTCTTCTCCGATCGGGAAAGGGTTATTGGGGCATAAAGCCGGAGAAACCATTGATATTAATGTTCCGGCCGGCATTCTAAAATATAAAATTCAGAAAGTCGAACGACCGAAATAAATTTATTTTAGTTGAGAGGACGAAAAATTCATGGACGGGCGCCTCTCTGTCACCCAAGGCGAAGGAGAGGCGCCCATCGTCATTTCACTCCCGCCTTCCCGGCCAACGATCCAACAATCCAATCGTATCAAATATCCAAAACACAAAACTTGGTATAACCGCAAATAGAATCCGGCTCAACGAAACCTTCAGCCACCAGGTGATCTCAAAATACGTGTTGATATAGTAATAGAATCCAACGATGAGAAGATAAAGCCCTAAGCAAATGGGAACGATCCGGATCGATTTGTGAAAACAGCGGTTCATGCTTAACAGCATGCCGATGGCGAGCGTAATCCATAATCCGTTCCATTTCGTGCTTTTCAACTCGACCAGGAAAAAGGCAAGGATCATTTGCAACCGCGCGGGATTCGATGGTTTTTGTGAAGAAACCAGACCGTTAATAAATGTTTGATTCGCCGGGGCGAAGTAGAGTTGAAATAAAAAAACGGGAAGAAGCCCGACCCCTAAGCCCGCCAGTAAAAAACCGATCAATGATTGTTTGTTGATTGATTGACCTTTGTTCCAGAGAAAAAATAAACTTGAAAAAACAATCAGGCCCACAGCGATCAACCCTTCGGGTTTGGTAAAACCCAAAAATCCCAGCGAAATGCCTGCTACCGCCGCAAATTGTTTTGAATCATCCCGGATCGCCATCACCAGGCACGCTAAAGCGCACAAAAGATAAAACGCCAGAACGATATCGCAATATTGACTGCTGGCGAGTTTGGTAAAGTACGGCAGGGTGAACAATAATAAAACAGCTGCGGTGGATAAGAGGACCGAGACAGATCTGCGCAAGACTGAGAATAAAAATCCTCCGGTGAGGAACGTAAATAAGAGTGAGTTCCATAGCGGAACAATCGGAGTCGGGTTTTTATATCCGATCCATCCCCAGACGTTCATCAACGGTAATAAAAGCGGATAATGCGGACTCGACCGCCATAAAACTGGATCAAACATGGCGCGCCACTGGGTTTTTCCTAAAAAAAGAAATCTCGCCTTTAAATTCCAAACCGACCACGCGTCCCATCCGCCCATCGGATAAAAGAACGCTTGATAAATGGTCGGGATCAAGGCGAATCCAATCATCAGAAGGGCCAGGTTGTTTTGAGGCGATTCGATCATCCCCTTCCGGGAGACTTCGGGCGAATTTTTTTTATTCATCGAGTTTCGAATCAAGATGAGACATATCAGAAGAACGAGATGCGCGAGATTGATCGCTGGTTTGCTGAGCTCGTTGAACACAGCGAAACAATAAAACAGCAGGTGACTGCTGATGCCGATCCCTAAACCCAAACCGAGAAACAAATGAACATAAAAATCAGGTCGTTTGTTTCGTGGGAACAAAACATCGATGATGAGGAATCCGATCGTCCAGGATATAAAAATTGGAAATAAATAAAGTATCAATAGACTTTTCTTTTGTCTTAAGGTTTGGTTCTTCTGGCCAAAATAATGCCAAAATTATTTCTTTTTAACGGAATGGCTTGGATCTCCCGGATTTTTTTCCAGGCCGTCTCTGCGTTGGAACAATCGAACAGAATCAGATCATGGTCCAAGTTATTCCAATCTAAAATCGTCGGTGCTAAGATATATTGCGCTTGGGCAAACTGGGCGGCATGCTGTTCGTCATCCAGATCTTTGTCCGTGTAGTAGCCAATCGATGGAATATCTTTAAAGATACTTTCTAAACCGGAAAATTTATAACCCGGGAAAAAGAACGGGATTTGTTTTCTTTTTTGCTGAGTCTGCCGGATATCCTGAACGGATTTGATCGTGTTGATTAAAATGATGACAACCGCGATGAAAAGAAAAGCGTTACTGCGTAATCGTGCGAGGTCCAGGTGCGATTGTCGTGGGACATCATTGGTTTTTTTCTTCCGCTTATGATGTGAGGGCGTGGTCATGGTCTCTTGAACAGCCTTGTCAAGGTACGATCATGGTTATTTTGAAGGACAATTCAGGATTTTGCCTGCTGGAAATTTATTCTACTATAACTCCTCACCAGATCAATGGAAAATACCTAAAATAAAATCTTTCCCAATAATATTTTGTCGGTATAATAAACAAAGTCATTTGGTCTTTTGGATGTTTTGACTACCACAAGGAGGCTTGCGTGATTCATGTTGGCGTGATTGGTTGCGGGCATTGGGGCCCGAACCATATCAGAATATTTTCTCATTCTCCCAATTCTCAGGTTTTAATGTGCGCGGATTTGAATCAAGAGCGCTTAAAATCCATCAAAACGCTGTTTCCCCATATTCAGACCACGACCGATTATAAAGAGATCCTGAAAAATCCCCAGATCATGGCGGTGTGCATCTCTTCTCCGACGAATACGCACTTTGCTTTGACCCAAGAGGCCCTGGAACATGATAAACATGTCTTGTGCGAAAAGCCGCTGGCGTTAACGTCTCAGGAATGCCAGAAACTGAAAGATCTGGCGATGCAGAAGAAAAAGATATTGATGGTGGGGCATGTGTTCGTGTTTAATCTGGGGATCGTTAAATTAAAGGAATATATTCAGTCCGGCGAGTTAGGCCGGATCTATTATGCCCATAGCGAGCGTACAAACCTGGGCCCTTTTCGTTATGATGTCAACGCGCTATGGGATTTGGCCCCGCATGACATCTCGATTTTTAACTATCTTTTTGACCACTGTCCCCAATCGGTTTCCGCGCGAGGTCAGAAGTGTTTAGGCACATCCCAGGAGGATCTGGCCTTTTCCACCTTGGAATATCCCAATGATATCTTGGTCAACGTGCATGTCAGCTGGCTGGATCCCAAGAAAGTCCGGCAGATCACGATTGTGGGAGATAAAAAGATGGTGATCTGGGATGATTTGGATAATATCGGCCCCATCAAACTTTATGACAAACACGTCGAGAAGACAGCTGTGTTTTATGAAACCTACGGAGAATTTCAGCTGCTTTCTAAAGAAGGGAGCATCACCATTCCCAATGTCGGTTTTAATGAACCGTTAAAGATTCAGGATCAATATTTTTTGAATTGTATCGTAACCAATAAAGAATCGGATTTGGCCGATGCGCAAAAAGGTTTGGAAGTGGTTAAGACATTGTGCGCCATCCAGGAATCCATTAACAAACGCGGGGTTCCAATCGCTATTGAAAATCCGGTTTTGGTAAGATAAGAAGATCATACGGATAGTTTGCGAGTTCCAGGTTGTATAAATTCGTAAAACCCGCAAGCTCGACAACTCGAAAATTAAACAATGAAATACTCCCGTCATAAAACCGCTCTCATCGAAAAGACCGCCCGTATTGGCGAAGGGACTAGAGTCTGGGCCTTTACGAATATCCAGCGAGGCGTTGTGATCGGCAAGAATTGTAATCTCTGCGACGGATGTTTTATTGAGACCGGTGCGATTGTTGGAAACCATGTGACGATCAAGAATGGAATTTCTGTCTTTAACGGGATCATCCTGGAGGACGATGTCTTTTGTGGAGCGAATTGCGCGTTCATCAACGACCGTCATCCCCGAAGCCACCGGAAGCACTCCTGGATTTTAGAAAGGACGGTGGTCAAAAAGGGGGCGACGATCGGCAGCAACGCGACGATCATGTGCGGGATTACGATCGGTGAGTACGCCGTCGTCGGGGCCGGGAGTGTCGTTACTAAGGATGTCTTTCCCTATACGATTGTGGTCGGTAATCCGGCCAGAATGAAAGGATATGCCTGTCAATGCGGGCTGACTCTCAAGCGTAATCTGGTATGTTCCTGCGGTCTGAAGTATAAAAAGAAATCTTCTCAGGGAATATTGGCCCATGCCTAGGATTTTGGTCAGTCCCATTGCATTTAATGAAAATGTCAAATTAAGAAATGTGATTGAACGTTTTTTGAAAAGCGGTGTGTATTCCAAAGTCGATTATCTTGTTCTAGATGACGGATCAACGGACGGCACGAGAGAAATGATCGCAAGTTATAAAGACCGCGGTGTTCAAACCTTGAAGCATCCCCAACGCAGGGGTGTCGGTGCGGCGATCCGGACCGTCATTGATTACGCGCGGGAAAAACACTATGATATCCTGGTGATCATGGCCGGGAATGATAAAGACAATCCCGAAGAAATTCCCCGGTTGCTGGATCCGATCACGCAACTGGGATTCGATTTGGTCCAGGGCTCGCGGTATCTGGGTGGAGGAGGGATCGGCGGAGACATGCCGTTTTACCGCAAAATCGCGACCCGTCTTCACCCCTGGCTTTTGTCATTGATCGCCGGACAACAAATGACGGACAGCACCAATGGTTTCCGCGCTTTTAAACTTTCTCTGTTTGACGATCAACGGATCAATATTCATCAGGAATGGCTCAACGCGTACGAATTGGAACCGTATTTACTTTTTAAAAGCATTTTATTAAAGTATAAGGTCTGCGAAGCCCCGGTCACCAAGATCTATCCGTCGAAGAAATTAGGTTACACGAAGATGAAACCCTTGATTGGCTGGTGGAGTATTCTGCGCCCGTTGGTTTATTTAGGGTTGGGTATTCGCAAATAGTTTTTTTCCAGATTTAAACCTCGTCAGTTGTTTTGACGTTAATCAGAAGGGACAGGAACTATGAAAAAGATTGAACTGTTGTTTGCCGTAGCCTTGCTGGGCGGTTGCGCTTATAACGCCGATAATCTTTCCGATATGATGCGCGATCCGCATTATACCCATTATCAGGAAGCCTCTGATGAACTCGAGCATGAATTCCTGAATAAAAAAATTTCTTATGCCGATTACCAGATGAGAAAACAAGAGTTAGACAATACTTATGAAAAAGAAGTCAAAATCCGCGAAGAGAAAATGCATGAAGAAAAGGCCCCATGAAACTTTTCGGCAAGAATCCCGCTCTAGAGCGGTTAAAATCGAACCCTCAAACAATACGCAAGATATTTATCCAGGAACAGCATCCCGATGCAAGTTATATCCGTCAGAAAGCCAAGAAATGGAACATCCCGGTTTTTTCCATTCCTAAAAATAAGATTTTGAAATTGGCCCCGCATCAGAATACTCAGGGGATTTTGGTCGAGGTGGAAGATTTTGCCTACACGCTTTATGATGAATTAATCGAAGAGGCGAAGAAAAAAAAGCGGACCTTGATTTTTCTGGACGGACTCAATGATCCGCAGAATTTGGGCGGGATTATCCGGAGTTTGGGATGCTTGGGAAGTTTCGCGGTTGTTTTGCCGGTCCACGGTTCCGTCGAAATCACTGAAGCGGTTTTACGCGTTGCCTCCGGCGGAGATAATTATGTCCAGGTGGCCAAGGTGCAGAACCTGGTTCAAGCCCTCGGCGTTGCGAAAAAAGAAGGGTTCTGGATCGCGGGAACAGTCGTACAGGGCGGAAAAGATTTATTCGACATCGAGCTGCCTTTTCCCTTGGCCTTGGTGATCGGTTCTGAGCAAAAAGGGATTCGGGACGTTATTAAAAAACAGCTGGATTTAGAATTGACGATTCCCATGGGGCCGGAGCGGATGTCGCTCAATGTGGCTCATGCGACGACGATTTTAGCCTATGAAGTCACCAAACAAAAAAATAAAAACCACAATAAAAGAATCTCCCAAAATCCAGCGGCGCAATCCATATCCGGCGATTAATTTTTTTGCGGAGGCCGGCCTTCTTAAAAAAGTGAAGCGCAGTGGCTGGTGGGTCACTGGGATTTCCAACCCGGAGAGTGTCGCCGAGCATTGTTTCCGCTGTGCGGTGATCGGATATTATATCGCCCATCTGGAACAAGCCGATCCTTATAAAGTTTTGGTTATGACCCTTTTTAACGACATCCATGAATCGCGGATTAACGATTTGCACAAAATGGGCCATTATTATATCGATTTCAAAGACGCGGAAAAGAAAGTCTTTAAGGACCAGCTTGAATTTTTGGATCAGCGGATCAAGCGGGAGTTGAATTTGCTGCGGGGCGATTATGATCAACAAAAGAGCAAGGAAGCGATCGTCGCGCGCGATGCGGATATTTTAGAATGCCTTTTGCAGGCAAAGGAATATTTTGATCAGGGTTATCTGGTCACGAAAAAGTTTTTCAACCGCGCGCCGTCTTATCTGAAAACAAAAACCGCGCAAACGATGTGGCGTCAAATGAAGTCCTGGGATAGCAGCAGTTGGTGGGAACATGTGGTCAATTTTCAGAGATGAAACGAAATTTTTCAAGAATTTTTTTCTTTGGAGTGTTTATCTTCACAGTTATTTTGACAAACGGATGCGCCACGACCTATAATGCTGCCACTGGCCGGCGGGAAATCATCATCATCCCGACCAACGAAGAAGTCACGATGGGGGAAGACATCCATCGGAAGCTATTGACCGAGTTTCATCTTTCTCAAGATAAGAATAAAGTCGGACGGCTCAAGCGGATCGGCGCTAGAGTTTCCCAGGTTTCAGACCGGCAGGATTTTGAATATCATTTCTTTCTGGTTGAGAAAGACGAACTGAATGCTTTTACCGTGCCGGGCGGAAATATTTATATGTTCACGGGGCTGTTCGATAAACTTAAAACAGACGATGAGATCGCTGGGGTCCTGGCGCACGAGGTCGGCCATTGCGCCGCCCGGCATACCATCAAAAAATTTCAGGCCGCGGTGAGTTACAGTCTAATTGGAAGTATCATTCTTAATACGCTTCAGATGGAAGAACAACTCCAGCGTATCGCGACCTTAAGCACGGATGTTCTGATGAACCTGGTTTTTTCTGCTTATGGCCGCCGGGATGAATTCGAGGCTGACCGATTAGGCATAAAATATCTTGATTTAGCCGGCTATAACGTCAACGGGATGTTGGAGGTTCTGGACGTCCTGAAACAAGAATCAAAAGGCCCACGAATGCCGTTGATTTTACAGACGCATCCTTACGTTGAAGACCGCATTGAGGCGGTCAAGAAAGAGATCGAACGTCTTCGATCGGGCGGATAGGAAAATCAATAATGGGAGAGGCTGTTTATGGAACGGATCGGTATTGCAGCGAGTAAAATAGCGAAAGGAAATTTTTATCTTTATAATTTTTTTGTTGTTTTAATTTCATTCTTGTTTTCGATTTTTATTTTTTTGGTCGGTGGCTCAGCTGTATTGATCGCATTGATTTTGCTCGGTTATTTTTTTAAAGGATCCATGTCTGCAAATTTCGAAAAAGAGTGGATTTCTGTTATGCTTATATGTATGATAGCACTTGCCATTAGCGTAGGATTGTTCTGTTTGGTGGCCATCGCCCGTAATATAAAGTTTAATAAATAGTCGAGTGGTCCGATCGGAGGGGTCGTGACCAGACAAGAATTAAACTAGAGCTCAAATATGATCAATAATGATTTGAAGTTTAAAGAATTAATTGATAATTTGAAAATTGGTGTGTTTAGATGTTCCGCTGACAGTGATGTCAAATTTTTGTTTGTCAATTTTACTTTTACCGAGATGTTCGGATATTCCCCGGCGGCCATCCTCCGAATTCCCGTTTCTAATTTTTTTGAAGACCAGCGAAAATTTCAATCTTTGATCAAACAGACCCGATTGCAGGGATTTGTTAAAGACGAAGAAATCCGGTTAAAAGGGAAAGACAAAAAACCTTTTTGGTGTTCGGTGTCCTGTGTTGCCGTCAAAGAAAAAAAAGGAATTGTCCGGTACTTTGATGTCATGGTGGAGGATATTTCGACCAAGAAACGCGTTGAAAAAGAATTAATCGAATCCAAAGAACTTTTCCGGGTCGTTTTCGATAACTCCGCCGCAGCGATCACGGTCACGGATAAAGATGAACGCATTATCGCCTGGAACCCATTTGCGGAAAAGATGCTTGAAATGAATCAGGAAGATCTATTCAATAAACCGGTCAAAGAACTTTATCCTCCCCAAGAATGGCGTCGCCTGAGGTCGTTTCGCGTTCGTCGTAAAGGGATGCTGTCCGATATTGAAACGCAAATTTATAAAAAAGACAGGCGTTTGTTGGACGTCCATATGTCTCTTTCAGTCGTCAAGGATCAGGAAGGAAAAATCACCGGGGCGATCGGGATCATGCGGGACATCACCACCCAAAAGATCGCTGAACGCAAGATCAAAGAGTCGGAAAATAAAATCCGGATTATTTTGGATAATTCCGCTGCAGCGATTACCTTGACCGATGAAAACGAGCGCATCGTCTCCTGGAACAGTTATACCGAGCATTTGTTAGGTTTTAAGCGGAAAGATCTTTATATGAAGCCGGTGAACACATTATATCCCGATGAGGAATGGGCCAAGATCCGCGCCGAAAATATCCGAAAAACGGGTTCTAAGCATCATCTGGAAACAAAGATAATTCATAAAACCGGACGGATCATTGATATCGATCTTTCCATCAATGTCTTGAAAGATTCTAACGATCGCATTGTCGGTTCAGTCGGGATCATGCAGGATATTACCGAACAAAAGAAAGTCCAGCAGATGTTGCTGCAGGCGAAGTTAGCCGCGGAAGAAGCCAATAGCGCCAAGAGTTTATTTCTCGCGAATATGTCGCATGAGGTTCGAACGCCGATGAGTACGATTTTGGGGATGATTGATTTAACGTTGGATACCCGGTTGGATGACGAACAAAAGGATAATCTCAAGGTCGCGAAAGATGCCGCCGATAATCTCTTGGGTCTGCTGAATGATATCCTGGATCTTTCCCGGGTCGAAGCCGGTAAGATTAATCTGGAATCGATTGAACTCAATTTATCGAACGTGGTCAAAAGCGTTTGTAAGGGGTTGTCGGTCTTGGCGCGCAATAAAGATCTGGATCTTTTATGGAATGTTGATGCGAATGTCCCTGAACTTTTGGAAGGGGATCCGGTCAGATTACGCCAGGTCTTAGTCAACCTGATCAATAACGCGATCAAATTTACGCATAAAGGCAAGATTGAAGTGACCGTTAAACCTTCTTCGATTGCTGAACACGATTGTCAGTTGCTCTTTGCCGTCACTGATTCCGGGATCGGGATCCCGAAAAATAAACAGGACGTTATTTTTGAGGTGTTTACTCAAGCGGACGATTCAACGACCAGACGATACGGCGGAACGGGGTTGGGCTTGGCGATTTCCAAGAGATTGGTTGAGATGATGGGCGGGAGAATTTGGGTCGAAAGCGAAGAGTGTAAGGGAAGCACGTTTTATTTTACGGCGAACTTCAAATACAAGAAAAAGCCCGCTGTTGTTCTGGATATCCCGGCCGATGAAGAAGCCCGCGATGAGAAAGGCAGTCCTCAAAAAGATTTACGGAGCCTGAGGATTTTATTGGCTGAAGATAATTTAGTGAACCAGAAGATCACTGTCAAGATGTTGGAAAAACAAGGGTGGACCGTCATGACCGCGATGAATGGCCAGGAGGTTTTGGATTTCCTGAGCAAAGAATCTTTTGATGTGGTTCTGATGGACGCCCATATGCCGGTGTTGGACGGACTGGAAACGACGCGTTTGATCAGAGAAGATGAAAGAAAAACTGGAAAACACACCCCGATTGTGGCTTTAACCGCGCGGGCGATGGAAGAAGATCGACAAAGATGCATTGCCTCCGGTATGGATGGATATGTTTCCAAACCGATCGACCGCTTAAAACTTTATGAGGCCATCAAAAATTTGTTTAACAAAGGAAAATCCAATGAATGAAGAAGCGATTGACTTAAAAGATGTTTTAGAGAGAGTCCAGGATGATCGAGATTTGTTGATGGAATTATTACAGATCTATACGGAAGATTTCGTTGAGAAAAAGAAACTTCTAGACGAGGCGGTTACAAAAAGTGATTATGACCAGATCAAAAATTTTTCCCACGCCCTGAAAGGCGCTTCGGGAAATATCTCGGCAAAAAAATTGCATACCTCATTTTTGACTTTAGAGCAGATGGCTAAAAATAAAGATTTGTCTCAATCCCCAAAGCTCTTGTCCGAAATCAATCAGCAATTTAGCGAGTTGAAGGATTATATCGTCAAATTAAAGAAATAAACTTTGCTTTTGGTCAAAGTTTACTAACGTTAGACCCGATATGTGAAGACGCCTTTTTAAAGGGCGTCTTTCGTGTCTATGGATGGATGATGATGAAAAAAATCGTAATGGTTGTCTCAATCTTCTTTATATTCATTGGATTATGTTTTTATATTGTTTTCTATTCAACCTTTTTTCCAGGGATTTGTTTGTCCCAATGGTTGCAAAGAAAATATCCGGAGATACACCTGGAAAGTTTTCAGTATAAGAAGCGCTCGTTTGAATTTTTAAATCAAATCGAGTTTTCCGACGTTCATGTCGTTTTGAAGAAAGATAATTTACATTTTAAAATTGATTTTGCCGGTTTGAAATTGATTGGCCATAAAAGTTTTTGGCATCCGGAGAATATTTTTGATCTCTCCGTCTTGGAATTGGATATCAAAAGTTCTGTGTTTGAGATGACCCGCGGCCGTCTCAAATTGAAATTTGCTTTATCAAAAAATCATAGCATGAATTTGCAAGGCGATTTGAACGTGGGGAACGGATCGTTAGGCCCCTATGCGCTTGAGGACATATCCGCGGGGATCAGCGGGGATGAAAGACATCTCCGGCTGGATCAATTTGCGGCCGTCTGCTTTAAAGGAAAATTAGCAGGAGACATTTTGTTGCGACTTTCTTCTGTGGTATCATATGAATTGAAATTAACCTTCTCTGAGATGAGAACCGAAGACTTGCGCTCTTTAAATGATCAAATTTTTTCGCAGCTGAATGGAAATCTCAACGGGACTATCCAAATTGAAGGGACCGACGATCAAATCGAGACGCTGGTATCTGATCTTAATGTCCAGCAAGGCGGCAAGATCCGGTCATCTTTGTTCGGCTTGCTGGTCGATTATCTGCCGGAAGGTTCACAAAAGGCAGTATTATCCGATTTGATCCAATCGGATCAGAACGTTTTGGTGAAGAAAGCTGTATTGCAGATTAAAAATCTCGGGGTAAAGAAATTCCCGACCCGCATGATCTTGGAAAGTGATAAAGTGAATTTAGACCTCAGTCTGGACATCAATCTGGATGCGCCGATCAATCAATGGATTCAAAAGATGAATGAACTGAAAAAGGAGAATTTATGAGAATAATTTGTTCTCGACAAGAGATTTTGATTGCTCAGGTTTTATTGACCTTTTCTTCATTAAAGGCATTGAGGAAGTCAATATTAGGTTTTTTTTCTAGAGTAGAAAAGGTTTTCATATTGGTTACCTCTACGTTTTTATATTGGAAAAGACCAATAGGAATAACGGCGTGTTTCGTTTTTATTGTGTCAGGTTGCACCGTGAAGGCTGTTGGCGATCCGAACCGGCCCATCACCATCAATGCGCACATCACACTCGATATTAAAGGCTTAAAAGATTCAGCGTCCAATATTGAAGATTTTGTCAGCGGGGAAAAATCCAAAGAAGATCTTCAGAAATCAGGAGGGTCCAAACCATGAGAAGGATATTTCAAGGGATTTGCTTATTATTTTTAACGGTCATGCCGATGGGCAACTTTAATCTTTTTGCCGATGGGAAATATGATATCAAGGAAATGACGCCGGCGGTCAAAACGGCCCTGGAAAACCGACGCGACCGATTTGACGACTTGAAGGCGTTCAAGGTTCAAGGCATCATCGGAGAGAATAATCGCGGGTATGTGGAAGCGTTAACCAGTGACAGCGCGGCCCAGCGGTTAGTTGACGCCGAAAACAAAGACCGCAAGGTGATTTATCAGACCATTGAAGAACAGAATAATCTTTCCGGCGCTTTAGAAACGATTGAAAAGGTTTTTGCCCAGGTTCAGCGCGAAAAGTCTAATCCAGGCGATAAGATCCAAACCGAAGACGGTCAATGGGTGACAAAATAACGCCGGACATCAAGATTCTAACCCGGAAAAAATATTTAACGAGTTGATGCGATTTGGATAATATTTCCTCAGTCGACAAAAATGTAAAGCGATTCGACTTTCTCTGGCAGCTGAAAATTTTGTTGATGCTTTTTCTTTTGGGAGCCATGGCCTACGCCAACGCTGTTTCCCATCCTTTTGTCCACGACGATGTTGTTTTTATCCAGAATAATCCGCAGATTGCCAAGTGGGACCACCTGGAACGGATTTTTCTTCATCCGGCCTTCCCTAATAAAGACATTCCGGTTAATCCGTATTACCGCCCTTTCCTTGAGCTGATTTATCGGTTCGAATACGCGTTCTTTGCCTTTGATCCGCAGGGCTATCATCTGATCAATATCTTCATGCATATCATGAATAGTCTTTTGGTTTATGTCTTGATGAATTTTTTATGGCGGCAAGTTGGCTTGGCGGTGGCGGTTGCTCTGATCTTTCTTCTTCATCCCATCCAGACCGAAGCGGTGGCTTGTGTCGCCGGTATTTCTAATCTCGTTTTTTCTTTTTTTCTCCTGACGGGCTTGATTTATTATGCGGTCTCAAGGCAGGCAGAAAAGAAATTTGATCAGATCGTCTTGTATGGTTTTTCAGTGATCTGTTTTGTCGTCGCTTTATTGGCCAAAGAGCAGGCGGTGATCTTCTTGGGACTGATTGTTTTGTGTGAATTTTGTTTTCCTCCCTCTGATCAGAAGAAAAATTGCCGGCGGTTGAGAATTTCGGGTTTTTTTATTGTTTTACTGATGTATCTCTTGTGGCGAGCCATTGTGATGGGTCAGGCCACCACTGAAATGTTTACGCATAAAGACGAATTGATGTTGAGGGTTCTCCATATCCCGAGCGTTTTGCTGATGGAACTGAGTCTGTTGTTTTTTCCTCAGCATCTTCATTATTATCGTTCTTTTGATATCCTGCAGCCTTTTGTTTTGCCGCTGATTGTCTTTTTTCTGATCGGGGGAGGGATTTATTTTTTATTGAAAGCGATCCCAAAGCCTCAGCAAAAGATGAGCGTTTTTGCTTTAGCCTGGTTTCTGATCGCCCTTGCGCCGACGCTGAATATCCTGCCGTTGATTAACGAATATTCGCTGATTTTAACCGCTGAACATTTTTTGTATCTACCGGTCATTGGGTGGGGGTTATTTGTTGTGACGGCCTGGAACCATTTCGGAGGTATTTTCTTTCAAAAAAGAAAAGAGCAGATTGATGTTTTGATGATTGCAGGGATGTGTGTCCTATTTCTTGCGATGACAATCCAGCAAAACACTTATTGGCGGGGCGAGATTCCGCTGTTTGAACGGATGGTGGCCTTTGAAAAGAATTTTGGCCGGGGGCATATCCTCCTGGCGAAAGCGTATTATTTCGATCATCAGTTCGACCGCGCGATCAAGGAATACAAGACGGCGGAAACGATCATGAATATTTATTTTGACAAGACGAAAAATTCCGAAGCGGGCCGGGTTTATGCCGGGTTTATAAAGGGGATCCATTTTGATCTGGCCCATTGTTATGAATCCAAAGGACAATTGCCCGACGCCGTCGCGGAATATGAACAAGCCCTGGAACTTGATCCGCGGGATCCGGTCTTGCAGAATAATTTAGGCGCGGACTATCTTCAGTTGAACAATTTTGATCAGGCGATGATCCATTTTGTACAGGCCGTTCAACTGAATGCGGTGGATCTGATGGCCAAAAATAATTTGGGGATCTGTTATATCCAAAAAGGGCAGTTCGCAAAGGCTAAGGAATTATTTGAAGAGATTTTAAAACAGGACGGCAATTTCGGGCCGGCCAGGCAAAATCTCGAAAAATTAAATTTGCAGTTTAACCAGAAATCTGCAATAGTTGAGTAAAAAAATACGCCCAACGGATGAGATCAAGCCTGCGGGCAGATGTGATCTCAAATTCGAAATAAAATTTAAGGAGTTTTATGTCCCCGTTAACGATCGTAGGCATCATTGTCATTATTGTCGTGCTCATCTTGATGATGGTTTTCTTTTTATTCCCGACCGACCCGAGACTGAAAAAGAAAAAACGGCAGCCTCCGGAACCAACCGAGAAGGAAAAAGAATTGGAGGGCAAGGTCGGACGTCTGGAAAAACACATCGAAACCCTTAAGCACGAAATTACGGAATTCCAAAACCGGGAGAAAGCCCAAGAGCGGGAAATTGCGGCTGAGAAAGAAAACGTCCAGAAATTCCAGGAAAAACTCGTTCAGGAGAAAAGCTGGCGTGAAAAAGAGCAAGTGGATATGGATAAACGCAATAAAGAATCGCAACAGTTCAAACAAGACCGATTGAAATTTGAACAGACCATCGAAGAAGAGCATACGATCCGTTTGAGGATAGAAAATGAATTAAGAGAGCTCAAGCGGGAATTCGAAATTGTGAACACGGAGCGAAAATCTCTGGCCACGAAAATTATGGCCTTTGAAACAACCCTGGAACAATCTCAAAAAGAATTGACGGAATATAAACGGGAAAACGCCAAGCTGAAAGAAAAAAATGAAGCCGTCGCCTGGATCGCGAAACCCGAATATGACAAATTAGAAGCGCTGGTGAAAGAGAAGGACAAAGAGATCGAGCGTCTCAAACGGGAGCAGCCTAAAACGGAATGAAAAAATGTTTTTCTGACGTGCTCGGGAAGGCAGGAGATTTTTAGAGACTTGTTGGTTAGAGACCTCGCATGTATAATGACATCCTAAATTTATTCCAAAGGAGGCAGTGATGTTATCAAAAAAAATTGAAACAGCATTAAACGATCAGATTGCCAAAGAAGCTTACGCGTCCAACTATTACTTGGCGATGGCATCATGGTGTGAAAAAAGCGGGCTAAGAGGGACGGCTTCTTTTATGTATGAACAATCAGAAGAAGAACTGGAACACATGATGAAATTGTTGCGCTATGTGAATTCTACCGGCGGACATGGTTTGGTTGCAGAAATTCCGCAACCACCCAACACCTTTAAATCCATCTCGCACGTGATCGAACTCGCGCTGGAGCATGAACTCGCGGTCACGAAATCGATCAACAAGTTGGTCGAATTATGTTTTAACGAAAAAGATTATTCTTCTTTCAACTTTTTGCAATGGTATGTCACCGAGCAGCATGAAGAAGAGCATCTTTTCAATTCCATCCTTGATCTGATCAAAATCACCGGGACAGACGGACGGGGCGTTTATTTTATCGATAACGAAATCGGCAAATTCCGGGAAAAGGAAGGCGCAGAAAAAAGCTGATGAATTTGATCATTGATCCTAATCCCAAGGACGACCAATATTCCCTCAACGGCGCGCTGGCGCAATATCTCGCCGGCTGTCTAGGCGGGCCGACCAAAGTCATCCGGATTTACGAAGGAGAACAGAGGTATTTTTATTATGAATATAATCAGGAATGGATTGATCTGATTCTTGAATCCAAACGATTGATCTTTCCCGTTCCCATGTGGAATTTTTCGATCCCAGCGGCGCTCAAGGATTTTCTGGATAAAACGACCCAGCGCGGCAAACTCTGGGATTTTGATGAAAGCAGGAATTACAAGGGGTTGTTAACGGATAAATCCGCTTTTATCATTATGACCAGCGGAGATAATCATGCCGATGATTCTGGTCAGGATTTCGTGGTCCCCTATCTGAAGACGATCTTATCTTTTTATGGTGTTCCCGATATCCGATACTTTCGTCTCGGAGGTGTAAAAAATAAGAATTTGATCGCGGATAAAAAATTTATGACCGAAAGCTGCGAACAGATGCTGACAGCCTTCAATATCCGGCCGTGAAAGAATAGAGTGCCGGGTGTATTCCTATTTACTTCAAGAGAAAATATCCCCAATTTAATTTCATATGTTTTATCCCTTTTCCCATCGGACCAATTGGCCGCTTCAACCTAATCAGCTCATCGCAGCGTTAGAATCGTTTCGGGAAAAAGGTGTCGATGTTATTGATTTAACCGAGTCCAATCCAACGCGCTGTCAGTTCCTTTATCCGGACGGCCCAATTTTATCTTCTCTTTTGGATTCGCGTAATATTGTGTACGATCCTCTGGCCCAAGGATCTTGGGACGCACGGAAGGCTGTTTGTGAATATTATCAAGCGCGAGGGACCATTGTTGAACCGCAGCGAATCATCCTGACCTGTTCGACGAGCGAAGCGTATTCTTTTCTGTTCCGTCTTTTGGTTAACCCCGGGGAACACATTGCCGTTGGACAGCCTAGTTATCCGTTATTTCAGTATTTGATTGAGTTGAATGATGCCATAGTGGATTATTATTCCATCGTTTATAAAAAAAAACGCTGGACCATTGATTTAGATTCGCTGGAACAGATCGTTCATGCCAACACCCGGGCGATCATCCTGGTCAATCCGAACAATCCCACGGGATCATTTTTGACTGTTCAAGAATTAGCAAAGCTGAATGATCTTTGTCAAAAATATAAGATCGCTTTGATCAGCGACGAAGTGTTTGCGGATTATGCGTTTGGTCCGAGAGCGGATCGCGTCAACAGTTTGATCAATAATCAAGGCCCGTTGTCTTTTTCGCTCGGGGGAATTTCAAAAGCGCTCGGGCTTCCGCAGATGAAACTCTCCTGGATTGTCCTGAATGGTGAGCAAGATGTCATGAAGGAGGCATTAAAACGTTTGGAAATCATCGCCGATACCTATCTGTCCGTGAATACCCCTTCTCAAAACGCCCTGAAAGACTGGCTGTCATTGGCCCCGCATATTCAGAACATGATCCGGGAACGGGTGATGACGAATTGGAATGTTTTAAAACAGTCCGTTGCTGCGTTCGGTTTATGCGAAATTTTTGACTGTGAGGGCGGGTGGTATGCAATTTTGAAACTGCCGTCTGCTCATAACGAAGAGGAATGGGTGATGAACTTGCTGGCCAAAGATCATGTTCTTGTCTATCCGGGATATTTTTTTGATTTCAAAGAAGAGCCCTATATTGTTTTAAGTCTTTTGCCGGAGACCAAGCGATTTCAAAACGGATTGACAAAGATTTTTAAGAGGATCAAAGCCAATTCATAAATTTTAATATTTTCGTGGAAAGGGGTATCGTCAATTGAAACAGAGGCGCGACAGATGTATTTTAATGTTTGTTGATAACATCTATGAAGAGATGGAACTTTGGTATCCGAAATACCGTCTCATGGAGGCGGGTTTTCAAGTGGTGGTCGCTGGTTGCGAAGCGGGAAAAGTTTATCTTGGAAAACATGGCTATCCGTGTCGTGCTGATGCCGATTTTTTCGGTATAAAGGCGCAGGAGTTCGACGGCCTGGTTATTCCCGGAGGGTTTGCGCCGGATCAATTGAGAAGAAATTCGCGTGTCCTTGAACTCACACGGCAGATCCATCAAGCGAAGAAATTGGTGGCGCATATCTGTCATGCCGGATGGATTCCTATTTCGGCGGGAATTATGAAAGGGTTTACCTGCACATCCACCCCCGGGATTAAAGATGATTTGATTAACGCGGGCGCGGTGTGGAAGGATGAGCCTGTTGTGATCGACCGTCACATGGTATCAAGCCGCCGCCCGGATGATTTGCCGCAATTTTGTCAGGGGATTTTGAAAGTTTTGGGATAATACGAACTTATTTTTTATTGCGAAAGTTAAGCTGTGGTTCTTGTGTTTAGCATTCTCCGGTTGAGAGTGCTAAGTTTTAGAAAATTTTAAATATTGACAAAAAAAAACTTTTTAGTATAATTTTTTATCAAATTAGCATTCAGTCAGTATGAGTGCTAATTTGTTAGAAGTGTTTGGAAGATAAACAAATAAACCCTTCGTCAAGGAAAAGATATGACACGTAAACCTGATTATCGAGAAAGAAGAGATACGGTTTTAGGGATCGTGGTGGATCAGTATATCCGCACGATCACACCGATCAGTTCAGGATTTATCGCCCAAGAGTATCGCTTGGATCTTAGTCCCGCGACCATTCGGAATATCATGGCTGAATTGGAAGAACAGGGCTATTTGACTCATCCGCATACCTCCGCGGGACGTGTCCCGACACCCCAGGGTTACCGTTACTATGTAGATCATCTGATGCATGAAATTCAATTATTAGAGGAAGAGAAAGAACGTATCAAATCCGAGTATTACGAAAATGTTATGGAGCTGGAAGATCTCCTTTCTAAAACCTCAGAGGTTATTTCTGATCTGACGCACTATACCACTATTATTTCAATTGATGGTTTTCCTCATAAAATATTTTGCCGAGGGACAAGCTTCGTGGTGGAACATCCCGAATTTCAGGACCTCGCGAAAATAAAGAATGTCTTGCAGGCCTTGGAGCAAAAAGAGAAAATTTTAGAAGTGATTAATCGGGATCTTCAAAAGAAAATCGAAATTTACATCGGACATGAGACCGCGTGCTCTCCTATCGTCGGTTGTTCGTTGGCCGTTGCCAAGTATCAAAAAGAAAATGGGCCCAGCGGCCGTCTAGCTGTCTTAGGTCCGACCCGGATGGATTATGAAAAAGTTGTTTCAACGTTGGATTATATCTCTGAGTTGATGAATGAATTATTGTAAGTGATTTCGTTTTGAAGAAATTATTATGCTGAGATGTTTAGTACAAGAACCAGGGGAAGTCGATGAATCCTCAAGAGAAAAAAGAAAAACCGCATGACCATTTCAATGCCGAGGGGCCCGATCATGCGCCTGAAGAAGGTTTGACGGTGGAAGATAAGAAACATCACTCTGGAGAGGAAGAAAAGCATCCCGACAAGAAAAACCATCAAAATCATCCGAAGGACAAAATGATTCAGGTCAAAGAGTCCGAGCATCTTAAGCTGATCGAAGAGGTCGCTGCCTATAAAGATAAATATATGCGGATTTTCGCGGAATTCGATAATGCCCGCAAGCGCATGGATCGGGAAAAAATGGAATTTGTCAAATACGCCAACGAGGAATTGATCAGTGAATTCTTAGGGATTCTCGATGATTTGGAACGGTCGGTCGTGGCCGCGAAGGCCAATCATCAGGATTATTCGGCTTTTTTGAAAGGGATTGAGTTGGTGATGGCGCATGTCTATGAGTTGCTTAAGAAACATCAGGTCAAACCGATTGAGGCCACCGGAAAACTGTTTGATCCCCATTGTCACGAAGCTTTGATGCAGGAAGCCACCGACGAAAAACCGGAAGGAACTGTTTTGGAAGAATTTCAAAAGGGATATATGTTAGGCGACCGGGTGGTGCGCACCACGAAAGTCAAAGTGGCCAAGCCCAAGACAGAAGGTTGATTTTTTACCAGGATTTTTGAGGAGTATTCATTACGCAAAAATAATAAAAGTTAATATAAAGATAGTGGTGAGGAGGGTAATGATATGGCAAAAGTTATTGGAATTGATTTAGGGACGTCAAACTCCGCCGCGGCGGTGATGGAAGGGGGTCGTCCGACGATTATCCCATCCGCGGAAGGGGCCGGGGTCGCTTCAGGAAAAGCGTTCCCGTCCTTCGTCGCATTTACAAAAGACGGACAACGTCTCGTGGGTGAACCCGCACGCCGACAAGCGGCCATTAATTCGGAAGGAACGATCTACGCCGCGAAACGCAAAATGGGAACCGACCATAAGTTCAAGGTTTTTGGAAAAGAATACACACCGCAGCAAGTCGGGGCGTTTATCCTGCAAAAAATCAAAGCGGACGCCGAAAAATATCTCGGCGATAAAGTCGAAGAAGTGGTGATCACAGTCCCCGCTTATTTTAATGATAACCAGCGTCAGGCGACCAAAGATGCCGGAGAAATCGCCGGTCTTAAAGTTCTGCGCATCATCAACGAACCGACGGCAGCCTGCCTCGCGTATGGTTTGGACAAGGCCGGCAAAGAGCAGAAGATCATGGTCTTCGATCTCGGCGGCGGTACACTCGATGTCACAATCCTCGAGATGGGATGGGACGACGCGCACAAGGCGGCGACCTTTGAGGTTTTGTCGACGAGCGGTGATACTCAACTGGGCGGAACCGATATGGACAATAATCTCATTGATCATATTATCAATGAATTCAAGAAAGATTCCGGGATTGATTTAAAGAACGACAAGATGGCTTTTCAACGTTTGAGAGAAGCTGCGGAGAAAGCCAAAGTCGAATTGTCCAGTACGGTTTCAACCGATATCAATCTTCCTTTTATTACCGCTGATGCCAACGGTCCGAAACATTTGACGTTGACCATTGATCGCGCAAAGTTGGAAGATCTGGTTGCCCCGATTGTTGCGCGTTGTCGCGGACCGGTGGCCCAGGCCGTTAAAGATGCTTCGACCAAATTAGGTGAAAATATTAAGGTCGATAAAGTCATTCTCGTTGGCGGTCCGACCCGGATGCCGATTATCCAGAAATTTGTTGAAGACGAATTAGGACAAAAGATCGAGCGTGGAATCGACCCGATGGAATGCGTTGCTTTAGGCGCTGCGGTTCAGGCGTCGATTATCAAGGGAGAGGCAAAAGAGGTTCTGTTGCTCGATGTGACTCCACTTTCTTTAGGGATTGAAGTTCTCGGTGGTGTTTTCAATAAGCTCATTGAAAGAAACACAACGATCCCGACCAAAAAAAGCCAAATCTATTCTACCGCCGAAGACAATCAGCCCGCGGTCACGATCCGTGTTCTGCAGGGCGAGCGGCAGATGGCCAACGACAATACCGAATTGGGACGGTTTGATTTGCAGGGCATTCCGCCAGCCCCGCGCGGTGTTCCGCAAATCGAAGTAACGTTTGACATCGATGCCGACGGGATCGTTCATGTCTCTGCCAAGGATAAAGGGACCGGTAAAGAACAGTCGATCAAGATCACGGCCCCGAAGAAATTGTCGGATGAAGAGATTCAAAAGATGGTCAAGGAAGCCGAAAAGTTTGCCGAGGAAGATAAGAGGAAGAAAGAAGAAGTGGAACTGCTCAACCAGGCCAACAGCTTGGTTTACTCCACGGAGAAATCTCTCAAAGAATACGGGGATAAAGTCTCTGCAAGCGAAAAAAGCAATATTGAAAAAGAATTAACCGCGCTGAAAGAGGCCATCAAATCCAAAGATACCAACAAAATGAAACAGGGAATGGAGTCGCTGCAGACCGCTACGCATAAATTGGCGGAAGCGGTTTACAAATCCGCTGCCGCTCAGCAATCCCATGGCGCCGGAAAGGCCGCGGGTTCCGAAGGCCAGCCGTCCTCCCAGGAAGATTCACCCCGTCAAGAACAGCCGGGGGCGGGCGGGAAAGACGATATCATCGATGCGGATTTTAAGGCGAAGAATGAGTAAAGGAATGGTGCTTCGATGTCTAAGTGGGAGAAATTAGTTATTTTTTGTCTTGTGGTCGGAATAGGATGTCATGTTCTTCTTTCTAATGAGAAATCTTTCTATAAAGAACAAGATAATCATATAGAACAAAATCCGATAACTTATTTTCAACCGATAGAATTTTTTTCAGCAGGGACGTCTGGTCCAGGAGTGATCAGGTTTAAAACATGAAAAAAGATTATTACGAAATCCTGGGTCTTTCCAAGACCGCCACCTTACAGGATATTAAGAAAGCCTATCGGTCGTTAGCGCTGTCGCATCATCCTGACCGGGTGCCGGAAGACAAAAAAAAAGAGGCGGAAGAGAAATTTAAAGAGATCTCGGAGGCCTACGGTGTTTTGTCCGACCCACAAAAACGGTCGATGTATGACCAGTACGGTCACGCGGGGATTGATCAGAGATATTCTACGGAAGATATCTTCAAAGGCGCTGACTTCAGCAGTGTCTTTGAAGGCGCCGGGTTAGGTGATATTTTTGGAAAAATTTTCGGTGATGCCGGATTTGATGTTTTTGGCGAAACCAGCGGGTCCAGATCTAAACGCGCACGCCGCGGCCGGGATATTCAATATGAAGTGGAGTTGTCTCTGGAAGACGCTTTTATGGGTATAAAAAAATCGATCAAGGTTCCGCGTAACGAATATTGTTCCAATTGCGAAGGCAGCGGGGCCAGCCCGGGCAGCAAACCAAAAATTTGTCCGACCTGTAAAGGACAAGGACAAGTGGTCATGGCGAGCGGATTTTTTAGAATGGCCCAAACCTGTTCGGCCTGCGGGGGCGAGGGAAAGATCATCACGGAATTTTGCCCGCAGTGTCATGGCAAGGGTATGGTCCGGGTGACGCGCAATATCGAGGTTAATTTTCCACCGGGAATCGATAATGATTCCCAACTTAGAGTCCGGGGAGAAGGAGAGGTCGGAAGTACGAGCCGGGGAGATCTCTATATCTTTGTGCGGGTCCAGCCACATGACATCTTTCAGCGCAGCGGCAATGACCTGCAGATGCAGTTGAACATTAATTTTGTCAAGGCGGCGTTAGGCGCTGAGGTCAATGTTCCAACCCTCAATGGCGTTGTCTCTATGAAAATTCCGGCCGGAACCCAAAGCGGTAAAATTTTCCGTCTTAGGAATAAAGGCATGCCGGATTTGCACGGAGGTTCTCCGGGAGATCAATATGTACGGGTGATGATCCAGGTTCCCACGCGGATTTCACCGGAGCAGAAGAAATTATTGGAAGAGTTCGCGCGAATCAGTGGAGAGAAAGTTGAAGAACCCTCGGATTCCTTTGGAGACAAGATTAAGAAAGTATTTAAATAACTATAAGTTGCCAGGTTATTGATACAGAATAAATTTGTTTTTTAGTAAAGGAGACTATTATGCCAACCTATCAATATGAATGCTCCCATTGTCATCATCAGTTCGAAATCCTGCAATCGATGAACGAAAACCGTTTAAAGAAATGCCCAGAATGCGGGAAGATTACTTTGCAGAGGTTAATCGGTACCGGAAGCGGGATCATTTTCAAAGGAAGCGGGTTTTACGAAACCGATTATAAGCAAAAAGGGTCAGATAAAGCGGCTTCGAAAGAGCTCGGACCTAAAAAAAGCCCCAGCCCGGGTGGTCATGGGTGTTCGCCCAATTGCGGGTGTACGGCTTAGTTGCAAAACATGAAAATATTGAAATTTTGGTATCCAGTTCTAGCGTATTCTGGTATTATTTTTTGTGTTTCGAATATCCCCAATTTAAGCGCTCCGATCAATCATAATTCGCTGGATAAGATCGCGCATTTGGTGGAATACTCGATGTTGGGCCTTTTCTGTACAAGAGCTTTATTGAATACGACAACTTTGCCCAATAAAGCCGTAGTCTGGATAGTGATTTCCCTTTGTTTTTTCTATGGAATTAGTGATGAATATCACCAATCATTCGTGGTTGGTCGTGTAGCTGAATGGGGCGATGTTGTAGCGGACACCATTGGCGGTTCTATAGGAGTGTTGATTTATCCTTTTCTTCGCAGACGATGTTTAACCTACTTTAGAAAAAAATAGAAAGGACCACTCCGTTGGATTGAGGTGGATAAAGACGAATATGACCTACATTAAACCATTTAAAGCCCTTTGCTACAACAAAGACAAAATCAATGATTTTTCCAAAGTTGTCTGCCCTCCTTATGACGTGATTTCTCCCGAAGACCAAAATTATTATCACAGTTTGCATCCCTACAATTTTATCCATATCGATCTGGCCCAAGATAAAGAAACAGACACGAAAACGGAAAACAAATATACCCGGGCCCAAAAAATTTACCAGGAATGGATTCAGAACGGGATTTTGGTCGAAGATGCGAAACCAACCATTTATTACTATAAGCAAGAGTATAAAATCCGCGGGCAAAAATACAGCCGGATGGGATTCATCGCCTTGATGAAGCTGGAAGAGGACGGTGATTCGAAGATCTTCCCCCATGAAAACACGCATACCCAGGCCAAAGACGATCGTTTCCGTTTAACCAGCGCTTTAAAGGCGAATTTGAGTCCGATCTTTGTGTGTTTCTCCGACAAAAACAAGAGAGTCCAGAAAATATTCACGCAAAAGATTTCTGTTGAAAAACCAGCGGTGGATATCGTGGATCAGGGCGGGGTCAGGCATGTCATGTGGCGGTTAGACAATCCGGATGATATCAAGGATATCCAGGAAACCCTGAAAGACCAGCAGTTGTTTATTGCCGACGGACATCACCGCTTTGAAGTCGCTAAGGAATACCGCAACCAGATGTTGAAAGATCATGGCAAATCGAACGGCCAGGAAGCGTTTAATTACGTGATGACCTATTTCACCAATATCGACAGTTCTGATCTCATGATTTTTCCTATTCACCGGATCATCAAGAAACTGCCTGCCAATATCGATTTCCTTGAGGAGCCGTTTCGCATCGATAAAATAAAAACCAAAGAAGATTTATTGGTCATATTGGCGAAAGCCGGAAAGAATGAACACGCCTTTGGTCTATATACGAAAGACGGGATCAAATTATTGCGGCTGAAAAACCGACTTCTGATCGATGAGGTGGTCAAGGAAGGCTCGAAGGACTATCGTCATCTGGACGCGACGATTTTAAAACATTTTGTCTTTGACCGGATCGGAGTGAAATCCGAGGATATTGTCTATTCGAAAGATCTTCTGGAAGCGACGGCTGCTGTTGATGAAGGCCGGGCAGAAGCCAGTTTTATTTTGAATGCCGTAAAGATCCAGCAATTGAAAGCCATCGCTCTAAACGGCGAGCGGATGCCCCCTAAAACAACGTACTTTTACCCGAAAGTATTATCTGGGCTCACCATCCATTGGATGGATCATTAACGCATACCAAAGATTTCCCATGCCTCTTTTTGGAAAAAGCAAATATACTTTAGTCAAGGTCAAGAAGAAAGATATTCCGGGCGGATTATGGTTGAAATGTCCGGGTTGCGACGGTCCTGTCTATAATAAAACATTAGGCGATAATCTAAACATCTGTCCTAAATGTGGGCATCATTTTACGCTGACTGCTCCGGAAAGGATCGAGCAGATGGTCGATCAAGACACCTTTCAGGAAATGGACGAAGATTTAGCCTCGATCGATCCTTTAGGTTTTCAGGGCCCGAAAACTTATAAAGAAAAATTGGAGAGCGACCAGAAAGCGACCGGACTCAAAGAGGCGGTGATTACGGGGACCGGCCAGTTGAACGGGCATAAAATTGTTTTGGCGGTCACGGATTCCAGATTTATTATGGGGTCGATGGGATCGGTGGTTGGCGAGAAGATCACCCGGGCGGTTGAGTACGCGACGGAAAATAAACTGCCCGTCATCATTGTGTCCGGTTCCGGTGGGGGAGCCCGAATGTATGAAGGCGTTTATTCGTTGATGCAGATGGCGAAGACCTGTGCGGCTTTAGCCCGGCATGATGAAGCGGGATTATTGCATATTTCTGTTTTAACCAATCCAACCATGGCCGGCGTCATGGCCTCGTTCGCGGGGATCGGCGATGTGATTATCGCGGAACCAAAGGCTTTGATCGGATTCACCGGACCGCGCATTATCGAGCAGACGATCCGGCAAAAACTCCCAGCTGGATTCCAGACATCGGAATTTTTGTTAGCGCATGGTTTAATTGATATGATTGTGCACCGTAAAAGTTTGAAAGACACGATTGCCAAAATTATCGATTACTCAACTGGAGTTGCATAGATTTTCGATTGCATGTTGTGGATGTTTTGAATAGAATAAAATGTAAAATTATGTTCCTTCGCAAAAGAATAGGAACAGCAGTGTTTGTTTCACAGCAATTATTCTGCTTGGAGAATATTGCTGCTAAGCAACACTGGAAAGTTCTATAGCTTTTTCGAAACAGAATAATTGGCGATGAATTGAAGTTGATTGGTTTTGCGGTTAATCCAGCAGGACATAAAAAGGACATAGAATGGCACAAGTCAGTCTCAAGGATGTCAGCAAGATTCGTGAAGGGGGTGTACGAACGGTCGACCGGATTAATCTGGGGGTAGAGAACAAAGAATTTTTGGTCATGGTCGGCCCCTCGGGCTGCGGGAAATCAACGACCCTGAAGATGATCGCGGGCCTGGAAACGGTTTCGGAAGGAAAGATCTGGCTGGGGGACCGGATGGTCAACGATGTTCCGGCGAAGGACCGTAATATCGCGATGGTCTTTCAAAACTACGCGCTTTATCCCCACATGACGGTCTTTGAAAATATGGCCTTCGGATTGAAATTGCGTCATTATGCCAAAGACGAAATTATCCGTCGAGTGAATGAAGCGGCGGATATTCTGGGGATCAAACGCTTTTTAGAACGGCGTCCTAAAGATCTCTCGGGCGGGGAACGTCAGCGTGTGGCTTTAGGCCGGGCGATTGTCCGTAAACCGATGGTTTTTCTTTTTGATGAACCGTTAAGTAACCTTGACGCCAAAATGCGCGACAAGATGCGCCATGAGATCCATCTGTTACGTTTAAGATTGCAGACGACATTTATTTATGTGACCCATGATCAGATCGAAGCGATGACCCTGGGCGACCGCATTGCGGTCATGAAAGACGGAAGACTGCAGCAATGCGCCGACCCGATTACCATTTATGATAAACCGGCCAACAAATTTGTCGCTAGTTTTATCGGATCGCCGACGATGAATTTTATGCGCGGAAGAATCATCAAGAAGGAACGGAAATATTATTTCGATGAAGGACGATTCCAGGTCAAGTTAGTTGATGAAATGTTTAAAAGCATCACGCCTTACGAAGGCAAAGAGGTGATTTTCGGAATCAGGGCGGAAAATATTTATGACAAATTGTTCGTTTCTCAATCTTCGCCGGAGAACACGATTCAGGCGGTCTGCGAAGTCGTTGAACCGCTGGGATCAGCCGTTCATCTCTATTTGAATTCTGGAAAACATAAATTTATCGCGCGGGTCGGTGGGCATAATCGACCGGAGGTTAATCGGGATATGGATATCGTTCTTGATATGAGTAAAGTGCATTTCTTTGATATCGAGAGCGAAAACACAATTATTTAATTTTTCTTAATTTTTTTTATTTATCCTATTATTACTTCTATCTTTCACTCTCAGTTCCAATCAATTCCTTTCTTTTTTCTTGCCTTCGTTGTTTTGACTGTTTTTATTTCGATCCTGTTCACCTACACTTATCTGATCAGAAAATATCTGGAATTTAACTTCAAGAAACAAAATTATCTTGAGCGTATATCCGATCTCCAACGCGATATCGCGGATGAGCTAGCCAGACTCAAACTTCTCAATAAGAAAATATCGCGGTATCTCCAGTTGGAGGGCTTTATTGATGATTTGAAACGATGCGACTCCATTGCGGATATTTCCAATCTTTTATCACAAAAGGTCGAGCAGATTTTTAAGGATCAAGAAACAAAAACGGCCTTTTATATTTTTCATTCCAAAAGCGGAGAGTTAGGGATATCGTTTTTGGAAAAGGATCATATGCAGATCAAGGTGAGGTCTAAAAAGGGCGATGCGTTTGATCAATGGATCATTAAAACCATGCAATCTTTGTTTATTGCCGACACCAAACAGGACGCCCGCTTTATTCAACTTTTTTCGGCCAAGCAAAATTTGTTGACGGGAACAGGAAAAGAAAAATCCGATCATGCTAACGATGACGGTGAGTATTCCACTGATTCCCTGCGCTCTCTCATTGCCGCTCCTTTGGTCGTGGGAGATCGGGCGATAGGTATTGTCAGGGTGGATGGTCCCCAGACTAATCATTTTACTTTTGATGATTTGGAACTTTTATCTAGGTTAGCTGGATTGGGAGCCATGGCCATCGAGAACGCGCAATTATCCGAGCAGACGGAAGAGATGGCCATCACCGACACCTTGACCGGTCTTTATCTAAGAAAATATCTGATGGACCGTCTGGCGGAAGAAATCAAACTAGCCATCCAGGCAAAAAATGATTTATCTTTTCTGATGATCGATTTGGATCATTTCAAAATGTATAACGATCAATTCGGTCATATGGCGGGTGATTTGGTATTAAGGACGGTGGCCATGATTTTGGCGGATACCTTCAATGATCCAGGAGATTTGGTCTGCCGTTACGGAGGAGAAGAATTTTGCGCCTTCTTTCCGCATTGTTCCAAACAGAAAGCGGTTGAAAAAGCGCAAATTTTTCGCAAAAGGATCGAAAAACAGACGATTGTTTTGCGTCGGGAAAAAACGCATGTGACCGTTTCCATCGGGGTCGCAACCTTGCCTCAAGACGCTTATACCAGCGAGAAATTAATCGATATGGCCGATCAGGCGATGTATCGCGCCAAGAAAGAAGGCAGAAATAGAGTATGTCCCTTTTAATTGTTGTGAGCGGCACATTTATTTTTATTTTGTTATTGGGAAAATTTTCCGCATCGGTCAGCCGAAAATTTCATGCTGATTTTTTGAATCTGGAGGCAGAATTTAATGAATTGTCTTTGAGAAAAAAAGATCTTTTGTCCCAGCGGGATCATCTGGAAAAACAGTTTGAAAGCATCCGTGCGCTTTACGCGATGACGGAAGAATTAACGCAGAACATTAACCGGCAGGAAGCGTTCTATATCATGAAATCCAATCTACGCGACAATATGTATCTGGACGATTATCAATGGACGGATGTTTTGGCTCCCGAAGTCATTCAAGAGGATAAAGAAGAAGAATCTTGTATTATCGAATTAGGCGCCAAGCCGGAGAACAAAGGGTTTCTTGTGTTCCGCAAAATCTCTCCGGAGGCCCGAAAAAAAATAAAAATTTTGGGGGAACAGCTGGCGTTGGCGATGAAACGCTTTGACCTTTCTGACGAATTGGAAAAGATTTCGATCACGGATAGTTTGACGGGACTTTATAGCCGACGGTATTTTTCGGAGCGTTTTGAGGAAGAATTAATGCGTGCGAAGTTAAAGAAAATACACCTGTCGTTTGCGATGATCGATGTGGATCATTTCAAAAAATTCAATGATCAATACGGTCATCTGACCGGAGATGGAGTCTTGAAAGAAATCGGCGCGCTTATCAAAGCCACGATCCGCGAAATTGATATTGCCGGGCGGTTCGGAGGCGAGGAATTTTGTGTGGTCTTGCCGGATACGGACAGGGTGGGCGCTTTGCTGGCCGCGGAACGTATTCGCTCGGCGGTTGAGAAAAAAATTATTAAAGCCAAAGATACGATTATCAAGACAACTGTCAGTATTGGCGTGGCGACATTTCCAACCCATGCGACCAAGAGCGACGACCTGATGGATAAAGCTGATTGGGCTCTGTATCGGGCGAAAAAAAACGGACGCAACGCTATTTGCGCATTTGGATTATATACCATTTAATTTTGATTCTAATATTTTTTTATAATAGATCTTCCCTTTAAATACCCATTAGCTTAACTGTCTGAAAACTTTTGCGGAAAGAGGGTTATGGAAGAAAAGAAAAGGTCAATAACCTTGAATCCGGTTAAGTTTTCAGGTAAAATGAAACGTTTCTTGAACCAAAACTGTTTCTCCGGACTCAGGTTATGCGTATTTTTATTGAGTTTCTTTCTATTAAACGAAATTCTAAATCTCTCGCCAGCATCGATGTCGCAAGCGAGAGATTTAGAATAGGAAAGGAAAAGCTCAATAATATAATGGTCTTCTTCCCGCGGGGGTTTATAGATCCGGTAAGGATTAAGACTTGAATTTGATGGATGACCAGAACATAAAGGGTTTAAAGACGTGAAAAAAAGATTTGTTGTGGGATTAGATGTCGGCGGTACAAATATCAAATTCGGTCTCACAGATTCTGCGGGAAAGATCCTCGCGCGTTCCAATCTCACCACGTCCAGTTTTATTGCGGATAAAACGGAATTAATCAACGCTTTCGTGGACGGTTGTCTCAATCTGATCCATCAAAATAATCTCAACAAGAAAGATATCTTAGGAATCGGGATCGGTCTGCCTGGTTTAATCGATGTTCGCAAAGGGCTGGTCAGATTTTTACCCAATATCCCGGGCTGGAAAGATATTCCCCTCAAAAGGATTTTAGAAAAAAAAATTCAAATCCCTGTTTTTCTGGATAATGATGTGAACGTTATTACGTTGGGGGAATGGAAATTCGGCGCAGGTGTCGGTTTTAAAAATTTTGTTTGTATGACGCTGGGAACCGGTGTCGGCAGCGGCTTGATTTTAAACAATGAACTTTATCGGGGCGAAGGTTTTACGGCCGGAGAATTGGGGCACGTTCCACTCAACGAAAATGGTCCCAAATGCAAGTGCGGCGGAATAGCTTGCTTGGAACGATATGTCGGCAATAAACCGCTTCAGGAAAAAGCGGCGCGGAAATTCGGGAATAAAAATATTACCTTGGAAGAGATGGATCGGCTCGCCAAACAAGGCGATCCTCGCGCGCTTCAATTCTGGAGGGAGACGGCCCAACAGATCGGGCTGGGGCTGGTCAGTGTCGTGAATTTGTTAAACCCCAAGAGGATTATTATCGGAGGGGGCGTCTCCAAGGCGTATCAGCATCTTTTTAGAGAAATAGAAGATACGATTAGGAAACGGGCCATATCCGTGCCGGCGGCGATGGTCAAAGTCATCCGGGCCAAACTTGGTGATTCGGCCGGGATTTTGGGCACGTATGTTTTAGTCAATGAATTCATTCATGAGCGAGTTCGCTAAAAAATATAATTTCATTTTAAATTTATTTGAAAGAGGACAGCCCTTTTGTTACGTAGTGCTCCTCGTGATATTTATTTTGGTCAGGAGTCTCAATAGTTTTGCTCAGAGCGAAGATGCCGTCGAACTGAACGGTGATCAGATCGAGTTTATGCGGGAAACCAACAAGGTGATCGCCAAGGGCAATGTCGTCATCATCAAAGGAAATGTGAAGTTGACCTGCGATAAAGTGGAGTTTGCCAAGGACACCAGCCTGGCCTCGGCCGAAGGACATGTGGTCTTGAGTTCTCCTCAGGGAACCATTTCTGGAGACAAGATGGTTTACAATTTTGATAAGATGACGGGTGATTTCATGGGGGCCCGGCTCGATTCGGATCCTTATTACGGCGCGGCCCAGAAAATGAGCAAGCTTGGCGAAAATCATATCCAGATGAGTAATGGATATTTAACCACTTGCGATCACGACAAACCTCATTTCCGATTTCTGTCCAGCAAACTGGATATTTATCCGGGAGAGAAGGCGGTGGCCAGGAATGTCCGTATGGTCGTCGGCAAGGTTCCGTTGATGTTTATCCCGCGTTTCAGTCAGGTGATCAATGATAAAAAGCCCAGAGTCATTTACACGCCCGGTTACGACAAGGACTGGGGGGCGTTTCTTTTGCAGAAATGGCGATATTATTTCAACGAAGATTTCAAAGGGACGATCCATCTCGATTATCGGGAACGGAAGGATTTTGCCTGGGGGATTGATACCGATTACAAACTCCGGAACATGGGTAGCGGTGTGATCCGGACGTATTACATGAATGAACGCAACATCACCTCGAAACATTTTTATCAGCCCCGGCCGAGCCCAACGATCGAGAAGGAACGCTTTAAGGCCGAATGGCGCCACAAATGGACGATCAACGATAAGACCGAAGCGATTTTGCAGTATTATAAATTGAGCGATCCCGGCATTCTGAAAGATTATTTTGAACGGGAGTATGAAAAGGACCAAAATCCTGAAACGTTCTTTTTATTGACCCGTACCTTAACGAATGGAACGTTAAGTTTCCGCACCGACAAACGCGTGAACCGCTTTGTCTCAACGGTGGAACGCCTGCCGGAGATCCAGTACAATCTCCCGAGTCAGAAAATCGGGCCCACCAATTTTTATCTTAAGAACATCAATACTTTTTCCAACTTGAGTTTAAAAGCCCCTTCTCCCACGGAAGTCCGTAAAGAAACGATGCGGTTTGACACCGAGGACGAGATTTCGTATCCTTTTAAGGTCGGGTTCGTTGAGATGCGTCCTTTTGTCGCAGGACGGGAGACCTTTTACAGCAAGACTAAAGATCCGTCCCAGTATAATGTCGTGCGCGGTGTTTTCACGACCGGATCGGATTTAAGCACGAAGTTTTATAAGATTTATGATGTGAAAAGAAAAATCATGGGGATCGAGATCAACCGGTTGCGGCACATTATTACTCCGTCGATCGCTTACAAATATCAAACAAACCCCACCATTTCTTCCGACCAGCTTGATAATTTTGACCGCATCGATACCATTTTACGCGATCACACGGTCGGGTTTTCTTTAGAAAACAAATTGCAGACAAAACGGGATGGAAAGAATGTCGATCTTTTGCGCGGGATCTTAAGTTCTGATTTCCGTCTTAAGGAGTATCCGGGGGCCGGCGGGTTCGATCACGTTAAGACGGATATTGAATTTAAACCTGCGGATTGGTTGATTTTTTATTCCGATACGGATTATGATACGAATCAGGATCATTTGTCCTCGGCCAATTTTGATTTGTATCTTAATGAAGGCGATAAATGGTCGTTTGGTTTAGGCAAACGTTATAACGTGGAAGTGGATGACCAGATCACCACTGATTTGAAATATCGATTTAACCCGAAATGGGCGTTTCGCTTTTACCAGCGTTTTGATATCGACGGCGGGTTATTGAAGGAACAGGAATACACCTTAACCCGTGATTTGCATGAGTGGGAAATGGATATCAACTTCAATCAAACGCGCGGCGAAGGCAGCGAGATATGGCTGGTTTTTAGATTAAAGGCCTTCCCGGATATGACGATTGATATGGGATCAAGTTTCAATAAACGCAAAGCAGGTTCACAAAGTTCAGAAGGGAATTAAACATGAACATTTCAATTGTTGGATCAGGATATGTGGGACTGGTGACAGGGGTATGTCTGGCTCATATCGGTCATCGGATTATTTGTGTGGATAATGATCCGGAAAAAATTAAAAGATTGAAAAGAGGGGAAATTCCGATTTTTGAGCCGGAATTGGAAGGGCTGCTCAAACGATATTTTAAACTTAAAAAACTTTCTTTTACGGTCTCGATCAAAGAGGCAACGCAAAAGACGGATGTTATTTTCATCGCGGTGGGAACTCCGTCCAAGAAAAACGGCGACGCCGATTTAACCTTTGTTGAAAATGTCGCCCGCGAGATCGCCGTGAATATGAATTCTTATAAGCTGGTCGTGGAAAAATCGACTGTTCCAACGGCGACCGGGATGCGCGTCCAGCGGACGATCGCGCTCAATCTCCCCAAAAAATTCCAATCGAATAAAAAGAAAACGATCGCGTTCGATGTCGCCTCCAATCCGGAATTCTTAAGAGAAGGGTCTGCGGTCCATGATTTCATGAATCCGGACCGTATCGTCATTGGGGTGGAATCAAAGAAAGCGGAAGATTTATTGCGCGAGATTTATAAACCATTGAAAGCGCCGATCGTTGTGACGAACATCAATTCCGCCGAGATGATCAAGCACGCTTCGAATTCTTTTCTGGCCACGAAGATTTCATTTATCAATGCGATCGCCCAGGTCTGTGACCGGGTCGGGGCGGATGTTCTGAAGGTGGCGGAAGGGATGGGGTTTGATAAACGGATTGGACGCAATTTCCTCGATGCCGGGATCGGATATGGGGGAAGCTGCTTTCCTAAAGATGTCGATGCTTTTATCTCTTTAAGTGAACGCAGCGGATATGATTTTGCCTTGCTTAAGGCCGTGCGGAATATCAATGAACATCAAAAAAGATCATTTGTCAGATTGATCGAAGATAAATTATGGATCATCAAGAATAAAACCATTGGAATTCTGGGGGTCGCGTTTAAACCGAATACGGACGATATGCGCAATGCTCCATCGATCGACATCATCCAGCATTTGCAAAGCGAAGGCGCGACGATCAAGGCCTATGATCCGCAAGCGGTTGAAAAGGCCAAGCCCTGCTTACCGGGGGTACAATTTTGTAAAGATGTTTTTTCGACCGTTTCCGATTGCGATTGCCTTTTACTTTTAACGCAATGGGATGAATTCAAAAAGGTCGACTTCAAGAAAGTCAAGCAAGTGATGCGCCAAACCATCATTTTTGACGGCCGCAATTTTTTTGAAAAGGAAAAATTGGAAGCACTGGGTTTTGAATATTTTGGCATCGGCCGAGGGAAGTTATGATCGCTGGCGTCAAAGTGAAAACGTTGAAAATTATCCCAGATGATCGCGGCAAATTAATGGAGATGTTGCGTTGCGATGACGAGATGTTTCAAGAGTTTGGTCAGGTTTATTTTACGACGGCATTGCCGGGGGTCGTGAAGGCCTGGCATTATCATCAGTTTCAGGCCGATAATTTTGTTTGTGTCGCCGGCCGGATCAAACTTGCACTTTATGATGCGCGGGAAACCTCAACAACCAAAGGGGAGGCTAATGAGTTTTATTTGAGTTTGAAGGAACCGAAACTCGTGCATATCCCTAAAATGGTTTATCACGGTTTCAAATGTGTCGGCAAAGACGAAGCCATGGTGATCAATATCATCACCAAACCTTATAACTATAAAAATCCGGATGAGTTGCGAATCGATGCGGATGATAAAACCATCGGGTTTGATTGGAGCAAAGATTAAAACATGAAAGGCGTTGTGTTAGCGGGTGGATTAGGAAAAAGACTTGAACCTCTGACGAGGGTCACGAATAAACATCTCTTGCCGGTTTATAACCAGCCGATGATTTATTATCCGGTGAAAACTTTGATCTCGGCAGGGATCAGGGAGATCTTAATTGTCACCGGAGGGAATAACGCCGGAGATTTTTTGCGATTGCTCGGCAACGGCGAAGATTTCGGGATCAAGGCCATTCAGTATGTTTATCAAAAGGGCGAACGAGGTATTGCCGACGCACTGAAACTCGCCGAGAATTTTGTGGGCCGGGAGAAATTTATCGTTATCTTGGGCGATAATGTTTTGGATCAATCGATTAAACCATACGCGGATCAATTCAACCGGCAGAACGAGGGGGCGCGCATCTTGATCAAGAAAGTCCCCAATCCGGAGCGATTCGGCGTCGTTCAACTTAAAGACAAAAAGATCATTTCGATCGTTGAAAAACCCAAACGTCCTTTATCGGATTATATTGTCACCGGCGTCTACATGTATGATCACCAAGTATTTGATTTCATCCGGCAGTTGAAACCATCGGCCCGGGGCGAGTTTGAGATTACGGATGTCAACAATATGTATCTGGAAAAGCATCAGCTTCATTATAACGTTCTTAAAGGAAGCTGGACAGACTGCGGAATTTTCGATTCCTTGTATCGGGCCAATGTGATTATGGCTAAACAGCATTTTGGTGAAAATGGTTAAATTTTTTGAACTTAATTAAAAATAATTGAAAATGAAAATTTTGATAACGGGCGGCGCGGGGTTTATTGGTTCGAATTTTATACGTTATATCATCAAGAAATATAGAAGTTATCAAATCATTAATCTTGATAAATTGACCTATGCCGGGTGCAGAAATAACCTGAAAAAAGTCGCCCGGCATAAAAATTATGAATTTGTAAAAGCGGATATTTGTCATGATGGAGTTGTTGAAAAATTAACTGCCCGGTGTGACGCGATCGTTCATTTTGCGGCGGAAACTCATGTGGACCGTTCCATCAAAGACGGTAGCGAGTTTGTCCGCACGAATGTTCTGGGAACGCATACCCTTTTGCAGGCGGCGTTGAAAGCACGGGTGAAACGGTTTGTGCATATCAGCACGGACGAGGTTTATGGGAGCCGGATAACAGGGGCTTTTAAAGAAGACGATCCCCTGAATCCCAGCAGCCCTTATTCGGCGAGTAAAGCAGGTTCTGATCTCTTGGCGCTTTCATTTTTTGTCACGCACCATTTACCGGTGATGGTGACACGAAGTTCGAATAATTTCGGTCCTTATCAATATCCTGAAAAAGTGATTCCGCTATTTGTGACAAATTTGATTCAGAACAAGAAGGTGCCGCTATACGCCAAAGGGGAAAACATCCGCGATTGGATTTTTGTCGAAGATCATTGCCGGGGGATTGATTTGGTTCTCCATAAGGGATCGCCGGGAGAAATTTATAATATCGGCGGTGACAATTATTTGACGAACCTGGCTTTAACCCGAACTATTTTAAACAGGATGGGAAAAACCGAGGCCATGATCCAGCGTGTCAAAGACCGTCCGGGTCATGACTTTCGTTATGCGATCGATTGCGCGAAGATCAAACGATTGGGGTTTTTGACACAGCAGCCTTTTGAAGAGGCCTTGGCATTGACGATTGATTGGTATAAAAAGAATGCAAGTTGGTGGCAAAAGTTGAAGGGATAGATGGGCGTCATAAAAAATAAGCGAGGTTTCCATGTCCAATATCTTGAGAAATAAGATTCAGCAAAATAAAGCCAGAATTGCCGTCGTGGGGTTAGGTTATGTCGGATTGCCTCTGGCCTTGAGTTTCGCCAAAAAGGGTTTTCCGGTGACCGGGCTGGATAAAGACACGGACCGCGTCAAGAAAGTCAATCGATGCGAAAGCTATATCCTGGATGTCTCAACCGCTGAACTGGCTTCTGCGGTCAGAAATAAACGGTTGAGCGCTTCAACGGATTTTACAGCGCTCGGCCATATGGATGTCATCATCATTTGCGTCCCGACGCCATTGAAGCGCAAATACACCCCGGATATTTCATATATTCTCAGCGCCGTCAAAACCATCAGGGGCTTTCTTAAGAAAAACACCCTGATCGTTCTGGAAAGCACGACCTATCCCGGTACGACGCGCGAGTTGATTAAACCGCATCTGGAATCAAGCGGTTTAAAAGCGGGCAAAGATTTTTATCTTTCGTTTTCTCCGGAACGGATCGATCCCGGGAACAAACATTATGATGTCACCCGGATCCCGAAGGTCGTGGGAGGATTGACTCAGGTCGATGGGGAACTGACCAAATTGCTTTACGGGAAAGTCATCAAGACGGTTCATATGGTTTCTTCCGCTGAAGCGGCTGAAATGACCAAACTGCTGGAGAATTCGTTTCGGATCATCAATATCGGATGGATCAACGAAGTGGCGATGATGTGTCATAAAATGGGTATTAATGTTTGGGAAGTCATTGAAGCGGCCAAGACCAAGCCGTTTGGTTTTATGCCGTTTTATCCCGGTTTGGGTGTCGGCGGTCATTGTATTCCCGACGATCCGCTTTATTTGTACTGGAAGGCCAAACATCACGGTTTCCATTCGAAATTCATCAAACTCTCCGCTGATATCAACGCCAACATGCCGCAGTACGCGGTTGAACGTCTGGCCGAGATTCTTAAAAGAAAAAAGAAGGGACTCACAAAATCAAAAGTTTTGGTGATTGGCGTAACCTATAAAAAAGATGTCAAGGATCTTCGTAAATCGCCTTCGCTTAAGTTAATCGAACTGCTTCAAAAGGCAAAATGCGCCGTGAGTTATTTCGATCCGATCATTCCTTATCTGAATATTGAATCGATCCATATGAAATCGATTATATTAAGCAAGGAAAACGTTTCCATGTTTGATTGTGTCATCATTGCCACCGATCATACGCGTGTTGATTATACGTTGATTTTGAAACATGCGGCATTGATCTTTGATATTCGTGACAAATATAAAAACACATTGAATGAAAAGGTCGTAAGATTGTAGCCAATGAACCGAATCGGCAAATTTAAAAATGTAGACAAAAATTTGGAAAGGAAATGGTATGCCCCAACGTAAGAAAGTCGCGTTAATTACCGGCGGTGCTGGTTTTCTGGGCAGTCATCTTTGCGATCAATTGATTGAAAGGGAATTTAAAGTATTGTGTGTTGATAATTTTATTACCGGCAATATAAAAAATGTTAAACATCTTTTAAAATACAAAAATTTCGAATTGATCAAACATGATATCTCAAACGAGATTAAAGTCCCCGGAAGCATTGATTACGTGTTGCATTTTGCTTCTCCCGCTAGTCCCGTCGATTATTTGAACTATCCGATCCAAACCTTGAAAGTCGGTTCCCGCGGGACGCATCATTCTTTAGGTCTGGCGAAAATTAAAAAAGCGGTGTTCTTTTTGGCGTCGACTTCGGAGTGTTACGGCGATCCGCAAGAACATCCGCAGAAAGAAACGTATTGGGGGCATGTCAACCCGATCGGCCCGCGCGGCGTTTACGATGAGGCCAAACGTTTTGCGGAAGCCATGACCATGGCCTATCATCGGGTTCACAAAATCGATACGAAGATCATTCGGATTTTTAATACCTACGGTCCACGGATGCGCGTCAAGGACGGCCGGGTCGTTCCGAATTTTATCTATCAGGCGTTGCATCATGAACCGTTGACTGTTTTTGGAGATGGAAAACAAACGCGGTCATTTTGTTTTTATAGCGATTTGATTGATGGGATTCTTAAATTGCTTTTTTCCGGAATCCACGGCCCGGTCAATGTCGGAAACCCGGGAGAGTTTACCATCCTAGAATTCGCCCAACTGGTCATCAAACTTTCGGGGACAGAAAGTAAGATTGTCTATAATCCATTGCCTGTCGATGATCCTAAACAACGGCGGCCCGACATCACTTTGGCCCGGGAAGCATTAAACTGGGAACCCAATGTCAAGTTAGAAGATGGCTTGAAACAAACGATTGCTTGGTTTAAAGAGCATCCTCGCTGATTGCCAGAGTTCTTAATAAAATATGCCGTCCGTAAAATCAACGTTTATTTTAGGGATTTCCGCTTTTTATCATGACAGCGCCGCTTGCCTTGTCAAAGACGGCGTGATTTTCGCCGCCGCGCAGGAAGAGCGGTTTACCCGCAAAAAGCACGACGCAAATTTCCCGGTTTATTCCATTCGTTTTTGTTTGAAAGAAGCCGGCATCACCATGGACGATGTCCGGTATGTCGCTTTTTATGACAAGCCATTCTTAAAATTCGAGAGATTGTTAATGACTTATCTTGCCTATGCCCCGATGGGCATACGATCGTTTTTGAAGGCCATGCCGATGTGGTTGAAAGACAAAATATTTCTTAAAGATTTGATCGCTAAGGAACTCGATTTTAAAGGAGAGATCCTTTTTACCGAGCATCATGAATCGCACGCGGCTTCGGCGTTTTATCCGTCGCCTTTTAAGGAGGCCGCGATCCTGACGATGGACGGCGTCGGAGAATGGGCCACGACCAGTATCGGAATCGGGACAGGAAATCAAATCGAATTATTTGCTGATATCCAGTTTCCCCATTCGCTGGGATTATTGTATTCGGCGTTTACTTATTATGTCGGATTCCGTGTGAACTCCGGAGAATACAAGTTGATGGGGCTGGCACCGTATGGCACATCGGTTTACGTTGATCTGATCAAGAAAAACCTGGTGGATATCAAGGAAGACGGATCATTCAAACTCAATATGAAATATTTCAACTATTGCGCCGGTCTGACCATGACCAACGAATGGTTTCACGATCTTTTCGGAGGCGATCCTAGAAAACCGGAGAGTAAAATTACTCAAAAAGATATGGACATCGCACGTTCGATCCAGGATGTGACCGAAGAGATCATGCTCAACATGGCCAAACACGTTTACAAGACAACGGGCAAAGAGTATTTATGTCTGGCGGGCGGCGTCGCTTTGAACTGTGTCGGGAACGGAAAAATCCTCGAGCAGACCAAATTTAAGAATATCTGGATCCAGCCGGCTGCCGGCGACGCGGGCGGGGCTTTAGGCGCGGCTTTGTTTATTTGGTACCGGTATTTAAATAATCCGAGGAAAGTAGACGGAGTGAACGATTTGCAGCGCGGCTCGTTTCTGGGGCCGGCGTATGATGATGAATATATCGAATCTGTTTTAAACGAAAAAGGCGCTGTTTTTGAAAAGCTGGACTCCCAATATCTGTTTGCGCGGATCGCGAAATTAATGATTGATGAGAAAGTCGTTGGACTGGTTCAGGGGCGCATGGAATTTGGTCCGCGTGCCTTGGGCGGGCGCAGTATCCTCGCAGACGCCCGGTCCGAGAAAATGCAATCGGTCTTAAACTTGAAAATAAAATTCCGGGAATCCTTCCGTCCTTTTGCCCCGAGTGTTCTTGAAGAGAAGGCCAAAGATTTTTTTGAATTGAAAACAGAAAGCCCGTACATGCTGGTTGTGGCCCAGATGAGAGAAGAAAAAATCAATCCGGCCTCGCGGAATCATCCCGCACAGGGCATCGATCAATTGAAGGTGATCCGCTCGGTTGTTCCGGCGATCACGCATGTCGATTATTCGGCGCGGGTCCAGACGGTGGCGAAAGACATCAATCCCTATTTTTATGGCGTCATCAAGACCTTTTACGATTTGACCGGATGTCCGGTCATCATAAACACCTCATTTAACATCCGCGGAGAACCGATTGTCTGCAGCCCGCAGGACGCGTATCGCTGCTTTATGTGCACCGAGATGGATTATCTGGTGATCGAGCATTATCTCTTGAGCAAGGAGAAACAACTGAACAAACATTTGTACAAAAAAGAAACGATCTCCCAGGAATTGGATTAATGGATCAGGAACGAAAAAAACTTTTGGTGTTTGGATACGGGCTGTGCGTGATCTTGAGCATGATCAGCATCCGTTTAGGATTTAAACACGGTTTTCACCTCTCCAATTTTGTCCTCTTGGGTGTCGCCGGTTGTATTTTATTTTTGACGCTCTTTCAATTAAAATATCTGGCGGTCATTTATAAACACTGGATGAAGGTCGCGCATGTGATTGGATCAATTGTGACTGCGGTCATTTTGACGTTGACATTTTTTTGTTTGTTCGGGTCAATTGGCCTGATTTTGCGGCTCTTGAAGAAAGATCTGCTTAATCAAAAAATCGATCCGCAGGCCCAAACGTACTGGCATCTGCGGGAAACACGCGTTTTTGACAAGACAAATTATTCCAGACAATTTTAGACTGAGTTTTACTGGTATAACAATCGAGTCGTTTATTGAAGGAGGAGAGAACCCCATGTCGAAGCTGTCGATCCTGAAAGAGTTTTGGGATTTTCTGAAAGTTAGAAAAAGATTTTGGCTGGCCCCGATTATCATTGTTCTGGTTTTGTTGAGTCTGCTGATCTTTTTCGCCCAGTCGTCCAGCATCGCTCCGTTTATTTACACGCTGTTTTAGTCTGAAACGCAAGACGATCATATGCCGTAGAGCGATGTTCAGGATTTCACAAGAATCGAGTTGAACTGGGAATTATTATTGATATACTATTAGCCATATTTAGCAAATCTGATTATTAAAAACAATAATTATGATGACGACCATCACCAAAGAAGATATCCAGAGGTTCGAAAAAGAGATCGCCGATATTTTTGCCACCGGGGCGATCCGGGCGCCGGTTCATCTGCGTTCCGGCCGGGAAGACCAGCTGATCGAGATTTTTAAAGCCATCGGGCCTGACGATTATGTGTTTGGTTATTGGGATTCCCATGAGCTGGCGTTGCTCAAGGGGGTTCCCTATGAGGTCTTGAAACAGGCGGTTGTCGACGGAAAAAGCATTTCGTTGTGCTTTCCGGAATACAAAGTTCTTTGCTCCGGGATCGCGGGAAGCCTGATGGGCGCGGCGACGGGTGTCGCGTGGGCGCTCAAGAGACAGAATAAACCCGGCAAGGCGTATCTTTTTTGCGGCGATATGTCCGCAGAGACGGGAAGTTTTCACGAAGCGGTCAAGTACGCGGTCAATTATGATTTACCGGTTAAATTTGTCGTTTGTGATAACGGGGTCAGTGTCATGACCAATACGCGGGAGGTGTGGGGGTGCAACGACCCCTGGTTCAAGAATACCAAATACGCGGATAAAATCATTTATTTCAAATACACGAACGGTTATCCCCATTCCGGATTAGGAAAGTTGATCAAATTCTAATGCCGCGTAACAGTTTTTTTTCAAGAGAAACGCGGCATAGTGTCGCATCCAACTGTTCAACAATTCAGAAAATGCGGTATTAAACTATGAAATACTTCGATGAAATCAAAAGAACGATGGAGTGGGTGGCCTCCCAACCCAAAACAATTTTTCTCGGCCAGACGGTCGCCGGTCCCGGGACGTTTATGTTTTCAACTTTGAAAGATATTCCGCCGGATAAAGCCCTGGAAATGCCGGTCAATGAAAGTTTTCAAATGCAGTTTTCAATCGGGTTGGCCTTGGCGGGTTATCTGCCGATCTCGGTTTATCCTCGGCAGAATTTTTTGTTGTTGGCGACGGCGGACATGGTCAATATGCTGGACAAGATCCCTGCGATCAGTTCCCATAAACTCGTTCCCAAAGTGATTGTTCGGGTCGCCAGCGGCCCTGACGCGCCGGTCCATCCCGGGCACCAGCATGTGGGGAATTACGCCGAAGGTTTTCGCAAGATGTTTAGCTGGATCGAAGTGGTGGAGCTGAATGAACCAGAAGATGTATTCCCGGCGTACAAGAAGGCGGTCGAACGGGAAGACGGAAAATCGACCCTGATGATCGAGCATGGGAATTTTTATAATCAAAAATGATTAGACCCGGAAAAAAGAAATTAACTAAAGAAGATGTCTTAAATATTTTAAAAGAAGAACAGTCATTTCTTAAAAGACGCTATGATGTGAAGAAAATAGCCATTTTTGGATCTTTTGCCAAAGGCCGCCCGAAGGCAAAGAGTGATGTCGATATTTTTGTAGAGTTTGGTACCCCTAAAGCGCGGAATTTCTTTGGATTGATTGATTATCTTGAAAAAAGATTTGGCCGTGAGGTGGATATTTTGACCCCTGGTGCGATGCAGACAATGCGCGTTGGCCGAATAGCAGAGGATATTAAGAGGACCATGGTGGATGTCTAAAAGAGATGACATCGACTTGTTGTATGATATTCAAGAGGCCATCAGAACAATCCTTTCCTACAGTAGCGAGTTTACTTTTAATCAATTTCTGAAAGACCGCCAAACTAAAGACGCAGTGATCCGTAATTTTGAAATTATCGGAGAAGCCTCTAAATCTGCCTCAGAAAAGTTAAAGACAAGATACAAAGATATTGAATGGAAGGAAATGGCCAGGTTTCGAGATAAATTGCTTCACCATTATTTTGGTATTGATTACGCGTTGGTATGGGATGTGATTCGAGATATTTTGCCTTCGATGATCATTCAGATTAATGAGGCTATTCTGAAAGAAAGTAAAGGCGATAGAGCATGAGGATGGAAAGCTGTCATTATTTATGTGTTGGGGACGATATCGTTTGGGGGAATTAGAAAATCCAGCCGATGTTTTTTCCAAAATTGATACAATGACCCGCAAAGAAGACGATTCTCAGTAATGGATAGACAGTCTAAAATCTTGATCATCGGTCACAACGATGCAGTCGAAAATTCGCTTCAGCATTATTTTGTATCCAATCAGTATCTGCAGATTTTTTCTTCCTCGCGCATTGCGCTCGATTTGTTAAATCAAAAAGCGGTGTTTAATTTTTTTGAAAAAACCAAGGTGGACTATGTCTTCCTGGGGTCGGTCCGTTCCGGGGGGATCGGGGCCAACCAAAAATACGCCGCGGAATTTATTTATGAAAATCTAGAGAGCCAGAACAATGTGATCCAGGCGGCCTATAAGTCCGGCGTCAAAAAACTCCTTTATTTCACCGGCTCCTGCACATATCCCAAGAAGTGCCGTCAACCGATGAAGGAAGAATATCTTCTGACCGGACGTCTTGAGGAAACAAGCGAACCTTACTCCGTTGCGAAAATCGCCGGGACAAAACTTTGCCAAACGTATAATAAACAGTACGGATTCAAGGCGATCGTCGCCGTGCCGGCAACGATCTACGGCCCCGGGAGCGACATGGATCTGGAAACGGCGCATGTGATGGGTGCTATGCTTACGAAATTTCATAAGGCGGTGGTCAAAAAGGAAAAAGAAGTGGTCATCTGGGGAACCGGCAAACCTCGCCGGGAGTTTATTTATGTTGATGATTTTGTCGCGGCGTGTTTACATCTGATGGATTCTTACAATGATGTCATGATGATCAATGTGGGTTGCGGTCAAGATCACTCGATTAAGGCCTTGGCGGAAATGATTAAAACTGTTTCGGGATTTAAAGGGAAGATCGTTTTTGACCGCTCGAGACCCGACGGCGCCATGAAGAAACTCATGGATAATAAGCGTATTCTGAAACTCGGCTGGAAACCGAAGATCGGTTTAAAAGAAGGGATCGCTCGAACGTATCAGTGGATGGTTCGGGCTACGAAATAACACAAAAGGGTTTCCAGTGCCCCAGTCTCCAGCGTCCCAGTCCTTGATGGAGTTTTTTAAAATAAGAGGAAACTCACTCAACCGGGGTACTGGAGACTGGGGCACTGGGGAACCTATTTAGAAAAATAAAAATATACTGGAGTGAAGAAAATGAACATACTAGTCACCGGCGGTGCGGGATACATTGGTTCTGTTTTGGTCCCGACTCTGTTAAGAGAAAAGCATAAGGTTACGGTCCTCGATAATTTTATGTACAACCAATCGTCGCTTTTGGATTGCTGTTATGATCCTCAACTGACCATTGTCCGCGGAGATACCCGCGACAAAAGCCTTATAACCAAGTTGCTGAAAGATGCGGACGCGATTTTTCCATTGGCCTGTTTGACCGGGGCCCCGTTATGCGCGAGAGATCCGGTTGGGGCGGAAACGATTCTTTTGGATGCCATTAAAATGATTCTAAAATTGCGCAGCCGTAATCAGGTGATCATTTTTCCAACCACCAACAGCGGATACGGGGTGGGACAAAAGGGAAAATTTTGCACGGAAGAAACCCCATTGAAGCCGATTTCTTTGTACGGTCAACTGAAAGTCAGCGCGGAAAATGAGCTGTTGGAGGCCGGCAACGCGATCACGCTGCGTTTGGCCACGGCCTTCGGGATCAGCCTGCGGATGAGGCTGGATCTTCTGGTCAATGATTTCACGTACCGGGCCGTTTATGACCGTTTTGTCGTCTTATTTGAGGCCAATTTCAAACGAAATTACATTCACGTCAGGGATATTTCAAAAGCCTTCATACATTCTTTGAATCATTTTGACAAAATGAAAAACCAACCCTATAATGTGGGCTTGAGCGACGCGAATTTGAGCAAATTGGAACTCTGCGAGGAGATCAAAAAGCAAGTTCCGGCATTTTATTTTGTGGAATCGAAGATCGGCGAAGATCCGGACAAAAGAGATTACATCGTCAGTAACGAAAAGATCGAGAAGACCGGTTTTAAGCCCGATGTCTCCTTGTCCAAAGGGATTGCGGAGCTGGTGAAGGGCTACCAAGTGATCAAAAGGAATCAATACGCTAATATTTAAGAGAATATATCTCCTTCCCAAAAAGGATTCAAATATTTCAATAAATAACTCATCCATGGTTCTTGAGCTTTCCTCAATTAAAGAAAAGATCAATAACCCCAAAACAGGAAATCCATTCTAAAAATCATATGAAATCATTAGATATTTTATTTATCCATCCCAACGCCGCCCATAAGATTTATCAAGAGTTAAGTGAAACCTATTCCGCCATCGAACCGCCGATCTGGGCGGGGATGTTGACGTCGCATTGTTTAAAAAGAGGGTTTGCCGCGGACATCATCGACTGTGAAGCCCTGCAGCTGGAGGACGCCCAGGCGGTCGAACAAATTTCCAGCCTCAACCCGCGCGTCGCTTGTTTTGTCGTCTATGGTCAACAGCCCAGCGCGAGTTCGCAGAATATGGAAGGCGCTGTTTCGCTGGCTGAGGGATTGAAGAAGGCACGGCCGGATATCAAAATTCTGTTTGTCGGCGGGCATATTGCGGCTTTGCCCCGCGAGGTCATGGAACGGCATGCGTTTATCGACATGGTTTGCCAGAACGAAGGGGTTTATACCATTTCCACCTTATTGAAAACGAACCTCAAAGACCAGCTCGGCGAAGTGAATGGATTGGGATATCGCGACAACGGCCATATCGTATTGAACAAGCCGTCCGCGATCGTTGCGAAGGAAGATCTCCATCGGGAAATGCCGGGAATTGTCTGGGATAAGCTCCCGATGGGTAAATACCGGACTGCGCTCTGGCACGCCCTGCCCAATAGTTCTCAACGTTTGCCTTTTGCCGCGCTGTACACCAGCTTGGGCTGTCCGATGAAATGTTCTTTTTGCATGATCAATATCATTAACCGGCAGGAAAACGAATATTCCGACGGGAGTGCTGTTTTCCGTTATTGGGAACCGGATTTCATAATCCAAGAATTCGACCGTTTGGCCCAAATGGGTATAAAAAATATTAAGATTGCCGACGAGTTATTTGTTTTGAACGCCAACCACTTCATGCGGTTGTGTGAACTCATTATTTCGCGAGGGTATAATTTTAATATCTGGTGTTATTCGCGCATCGATACCGTTAAAGAGAAATTTCTGGAGACTTTAAAGAAGGCGGGCGTTAATTATCTGGCCTTGGGCATCGAGAGCGGAAATACGAATGTCCGTCGGGACGTGACCAAGGGGAAATTCGAGGACGTTGATATCCGCGGGATCGTCAAAAAGATCCGCGATCACGGCATCAATGTCGCCGCCAATTATATTTTCGGTCTTCCGGAAGACAATCATGAAACCATGCAATCGACGTTAGATCTGGCGTTGGAATTGAATACGGAGATGGCGAATTTTTATTCGGCGATGGCATATCCCGGCAGTCCGTTGTACGGTGTCGCAAAGAAAGAAGGCTGGAAGCTCCCTGATTCGTACGCCGGTTTCTCGCAACATTCTTATTATACGCAGCCATTACCGACAAAATATCTTTCAGCCCAGCAGGTTTTGACCTTTCGCGACAAGGCCTGGATGACTTATCATACGAACTCCAGATTTTTAGATTTATTAAAAGGAAAATTCGGCCAGGTTGCCGTCGATGAAACTTTAAAATCAACCAAGATCAAATTGAAACGTAAAATCCTGGAAACGGCAGGTTCAGTCCAATAATATGATCATCAGTCGAACCCCCTTTCGAGTCTCTTTTTTCGGCGGAGGCACAGATTATCCGCAATGGTTCTGTGACCATAAAGGTGCGGTTCTGGCCACGACGATCGATAAATATTGTTATATCACCTGCCGTTATCTGCCGCCATTTTTTGATCATAAATCCAGAATCATTTATTCCAAGATGGAGCATGTTCAAAACGTAAATGAGATCGACCATCCCGCAGTCCGGGAAGTCTTAAAATTTTTGAAGATTTCTGAAGGGATCGAAATTCATCACGATGGAGATTTGCCGGCGAGAACGGGTTTGGGTTCGAGTTCTTCTTTTACGGTTGGACTGCTTAACGGTCTTTATGCCCTGAAAGGAATCATGCCGACCAAAGAACGGTTGGCGAAAGAAGCAATATATATCGAACAGGAGAAATGCAAAGAGAATGTCGGCTGCCAGGACCAGACCTTGGCCGCTTTCGGCGGCATCAGTTATATCGAATTCGGCGGGCAGGAGTTGATCCGCGTTCAGAAAGTCACGATGCCCGTTGATCGGATCCAGAATTTACGCGCGCATATGATGCTGTATTTCACCGGGTTTTCCCGCATGGCTTCCGAGATCGCCGCCCATCAGATCAGGAATATCCCGAAAAAGAAATCCGAACTGACCACCATGTATAAACTGACCCTCGAGGCGATCAAGATCCTCAACGGAACGAATATACTTAAGTTCGGAAAGCTTTTGCATGAAAGCTGGAAATTGAAGCGGAGTCTATCGGATAAAATTTCAACACCGTATATCGATGATCTTTATCAGATTGCCTGCCGCAACGGGGCTGTCGGCGGAAAATTGTTGGGCGCCGGTGGAGGGGGGTTCGTTCTGTTATTCGCTCCGGTGGAAAAACAACCTAAAATCCGTGCAGCCTTGAAAAATCTTTTGGAGATCCCATTTAAGTTTGAAGATCTGGGGACGCAGATTATTTTTTATCAGCCCAATAGCGGTAAGGTCACATAATTCCCCCTTTTCCTGACTCACTTAAAAAATGGTAGTCAGCCCAGCCCTGCAACGGTTCACACAATGAACAAGCAAAATAAAACGATAGCGTCGATACCCGAAATCAGTAAAACAGATATTTTAGTTTTATGCGGCGGACTAGGAGAACGGTTAAGATCCGTGATCGGTAACGGCCAGAAGGTGATGGCAACGGTTTCCGGTCAGCCTTTTCTGGATTTATTGCTGCGCGATTTGATTCATCAAGGCTGTAAACGGGTGATTTTGCTGACGGGGTATAAGGCCGAGACGATTATAGATTATTATCGGAAGAAAAAATTTCCGTTGTCTATCGAATTTTCCCTCGAGCTTGAGCCTTTGGGCACCGGGGGGGCCATTAAGAACGCCGAGTCTTTGATTAAAAGCAATCCGTTTATCGTGATGAACGGCGATTCATTTTGTTCCACGAACTATCAGGAATTTTTGGAATATCATGCCCGTCGTCAAGCCGCAGGCTCGATTGTCGTGACAAAACTGGAAAACCGGTCGGATTACGGAACGATTGTCCTGGATGAAAAAAATCGCATTATTGATTTCCAAGAGAAGGTGAAAAGTGATAATTTGAAACAAACTCCGGAGGCGAAATCTTTTACACCGCCGGGCCGGGTTAAAAACAGTTTTTATGTCAATGCCGGTATTTATTGTTTTAACAAAACCATTCTGGCCGGGATGCCGAAAGGCAAGTTTTCGTTAGAGAGAGAATTTATTCCAAAATCTTTGGCAAAAGAATTTTACGGTTTTGTTATTGATCAGCCCCTGACGGACATTGGAACGCCGCAGCGCTATGAAAAGGCGCAAACCGAGTTGAACAACAATTTTTTAGACAAGAAATTACCTACGAATAAATAAAATACATCATCGAAAGCAGAAGATCAATGAACAAGAAAGGGGTTTTAGAGGTGACAACGGGTAAAACAATCAAGAAAACCAAGCAAGCCTATAAAGTGCCGTTCGGCACTGTTTCGATCACAGATGATGCGCGGAAATTAATCGACCAGATTTTGGATTCGAAATGGGTGACCAAAGGCCGTTACGTCGCTGAATTTGAAGAAAAGTTTGCGCAGCTTTTCGGTGTCAAATACGCGGTGGCGGTCAGCAGCGGGACCGATGCCGATGCGCTTTCGCTGGCCGCGTTATATGACTTCGGGGCGGAGCGGGGCGATGAGATTATTATCCCGGCGTTGTCGTTTGTTGCGACAGGAAACGCAGTTTTGCAGGCGGGATTTAAACCGGTCTTTGTCGATGTTGAGAAGACAACCTTAAATGTCGATCCGGCCAAAATCGAAAAAGTCATCACGAAAAAAACCCGTGGAATCATGCCGGTTCATTTGATGGGAAAACCCGCCGAGATGGACACGATTCTGGCGATCGCACGCAAACATAACCTTTACGTCGTGGAAGACGCGGCCGAGGCCCACGGCGCGGAATACAAAGGACGGAAGATCGGTTCGATCGGCCACATGGCTGCCTTCAGTTTATATGCGGCGCATATCGTCACCACGATTGAAGGCGGGATCGTCCTGACCAAGGACGCCAAGATAGCGGAAGTTTTACGGTCGTTGCGCAATCACGGCATGGTGGATAAATTTGTTTTCCAGCGGATCGGTTTCTCGGCGAAGATGAACGAGATCGAAGCGGCGGTGGGGATCGGTAATATCAAAATTTTTCATAAGATCCTCGAAAAGCGCAGACGTAACATGACGTATTTAATCCAACAATTCAAACAGTTCGATGAATTTTTCTTTTCCATCAAAGAAGAACCGCACGAGAAACTCGGGCCCCACGCCTTTCCGATCACGCTGCGGGAAAAAGTCCCGTTTGGCAAAGACGAATTTGTGAGTTTTATCGAAGGAGAAGGGGTCGATTCGCGTAATCTCTTTTATTCGATCCCGACCCAGACGTTGAGTTACCGTTATCTCGGTTATCGATTAGGTGATTTTCCTAATTCGGAATATTTCGGCAATAACGGTTGCCATATCGGTGTTCATCAGGACTTGGAGATCAATGATCTGGATTATGCCGTTGCGGTCGTTAAGAAATTCCTGAAAAATAAATTAAAATGAAGGACATCATCTTCTATCTATGCGAATCGCCATCCAGTGTCGCTCATTCTTAAATAAAAATTATACCGGTATCGGGCGATATACGTATCATTTAATCAATCATTTAATCCAGATCGATCAGGCCAATCAGTATGTGTTGTATATGCCCAAAGGGATCTTCAACTTTAAAAGGACGATCCCCCGGATCAAGGCCAAGAATGCCATCTCCAAAGTAGATTTTTTCAATAAAGGAATCCTGAAAACTGTCGTTGCTGCGGATATTTATCATTCTCCCAGTCCCGAAGATCTCAGTTGCGCGCCGTCGCCTAAAATCATCGTCACGATCCACGATTTGATCTTTAAAACGTTTCCTGAAGGGCATACGGCCGCGACCATTGCGACCACTGAACATCAGTTGAGCAACATCATCGACAAGGCGACGAAACTCATCTGCTGTTCACAAAGCACGCTTAATGATTTTAGAAAATATTTTCCGCAGCAGGCCGCGAAGGCCCATTTAGTTTATCAAGGAGTCAACCAAAAGGATTTTTATGTGCTGACAGGGAAAGAAGAAAAGGCCGCGCAAAAAATGCTTGCCTCCCGGGGCATCCGGGAACCGTTTGTTTTGTTCGTCGGGACTCTTGAACCGAGAAAAAATTTAAATCATTTGCTGGAGGCCTTTCGTCTTTTGAAGACAAAGAAGAAATTTGCCGGTAAACTTGTTGTGGTCGGGATGGAAGGATGGATGTCCGAGGATATGTCCAATCGGATCAAGGACATGGATCTGGTCCGGGACGTTTATCTGGCCGGGTTTGTTTCCAACCGGGAATTGCGTTATTTTTACAATCAAGCGGCGGTGTTCGCGTTTCCGTCGTTTTATGAAGGGTTTGGTTTTCCGATTCTGGAGGCGTTTTGTTGCGGCGTGCCGGTCGTCACCTCGAATGTTTCGTCTTGTCCGGAGATCGCTGATGATGCGGCCCTCAAGATAGATCCGCGGCAACCGGAAGAAATCGCGGAGGCGATTACGCGTTGCCTCGAAGATAAAGTCTTGTGCGCGACACTCCGAGAACGGGGATTCAAGCGGGCGCAGCGGTTTTCTTTTTTGAACACGGCCCAAGAAACGTTGAAAATTTATCAGGAAGTTTACGGCGGTTATTGACCTTCTCTCTACTAAAGAGAAGGTCAAATCTCCAGATGCCGTCTGGAGTAGAGGCTGGAGATTTGTCATTGGTAAGGAAAAGGTCAATAAGAAACGCCAGATCACTGTTGCCATGAAAATAAGCGGATTTACGATCACACGCAATGCGGTCAAGTACGGTTATCCGCTGATAGAATCGATCCAATCGATCCTGCCGGTTTGCGATGAGTTTGTCGTCAACGTCGGTGATTCGCAAGACAATACGCTTCAGTTGGTCGAGTCGATCCGCGATCCTAAAATCAGAATCATCAAAAATCGCTGGGACATGACGATGGGCAAGGAAGTCTTGTCTTTTCAAACCAATTTGGCGCTCAAGGAATGCAAAGGGGACTGGGCATTTTATCTGCAGTCGGACGAGGTTATTCACGAGGCGGATTTGGGACGCCTGGTTGGTTGCATGCAGAAATATTATGGGGATGATCGGGTGGACGCGCTGCGATTTCAATGGATGCATTTTTATGGAAGCTATTTTCGGTATCGCATTGATTACGGATGGTTTCAAAAGCAGGACCGCATCATCCGCAACAACGGCCAAATTCAATCGTGCGAAGACGCCTGGGGATTTAAGCGAAAAGACGATCAATCTTTGAGACGACAAAAGACAAATTGTTTTTTGTATCACTACGGTTGGGTCCATTCCCTGGATGTTATGGCCCAAAGGCGGATTAACGCGCGGCAAATTGGTTTTGCCGGTTCTTCCGCCGGAAAAGAACAGCCGGAATTTGCTTACGGGGACCTGAACCGGTTTCCGGTTTATTTCGGCTCCCATCCCAAGGTCATGAGTGAACGGATTTCCGGGCATCCTTTAAGCCAGGCAGACCTGAAATTTATTCAAAAGAAATTTTGGTGGCATCCGTTAAGAATCGCTAAAATACGATATAAAACTTATAAACGGATCAAGCAGGCCATTTTGGACCAGTGAAATCTTATGTCGAAGAAAAAATTTCTTAATAAAAATCTTTATATGGTCATTCTCGCCGGCGGTTCCGGCACGCGTTTTTGGCCTCTGAGCCGGCAGCATAGGCCCAAGCAATTCTTGAAGATCCTCGGTGAGCGGAGCTTACTGCAGGAGACGTTATGGCGCGTGCGTTCGATTTGTTTAAGCCGGAATATTTTTGTGGTCACCAATGCCATCTATCGCAAAAAAATCCTTCAGCATCTATCCGGATTTAAAGTCCCGAACGAAAATATTCTTCTTGAACCGGAAGGCAAGAACACCGCCCCGGCGATCGCCTGGGTGACGGCACGCGTGCATCAACTTAACCCGGACGCCGTGACGGTCATCTTACCTTCGGACCATTTTATCGGCAACCGGGATGCCTTTTTGAAAAATATCAACGAAGCGGTTGATTTAGCCAATCAAGGATATCTGGTGACGTTAGGAATTGTTCCCGATCGTCCAGAAACCGGTTATGGGTATATCAAAACGAAGGCGATCAATATCAAGAATAAAAAGATTTTTAAGGTCGAACGATTTGTCGAGAAACCCGACCCCAAGAAGGCTGAACGTTTTTTAAAAGAAAAGAAATATCTTTGGAACAGCGGCATGTTTATCTGGAGGACGGATACGGTGTTAAACGCGTTTCATAAATTTCTTCCGCAGATCTGCCATTTATTTAACGCACGCAGCGACCATGCTTACGTGAAAACAATTTGGCCGAAACTCCCCAGCATCTCCATTGATTATGGGATTTTGGAAAAGGCCCGCAATGTCGTGACAGTCCCGGCGTCGGAAATCAAGTGGTCGGATGTGGGAAGCTGGCAGGCATTATGGGAAGTTCTTTCTAAAGACACTCAAGGTAATGTGTTCAAAGGTGATATCCAGTTTTTAGATTGCAATGGAAATTTTGTATGGGGCTCAAAGCGTCTAATAGTTACAATCGGTTTAAAAGGTTTTATCATCATCGACACTCCCGATGCCTTGTTGGTTTGCCCTAGAGATCAATCGCAGAAAATCAAAGAGATAGTGGAGGAATTGAAGAAACAGAAGCGATGTGAGTGGATGAAATATCTAAATAATAGAAAGTCTCCTTAATTCAGGGACATATTTCGATTTGTCTATCTTCTCAGGTGTTTTAGAGAATGAAAAATTTTATAGCTTATGATCAAATTTATCATCAAATTGCCAGGGGTGAGCATCCAAACAGAGATTTATTTCTTTCAAATCAATCAACCAAAAAGACATGGACAGAAAATATTGCCAGAGATATACTCTAGTCAACACACCTGCCACGCCTCTTGACCTTCGGCCCAATGCGCATTTTGGCAGGTTTTCTTATTTTTACTCTTTTACCCTATGAGGTGAAGACATGAAAATCGAAGCTATAAGTTTAAAGAATTTTAAAGCATTTAAGAATGTCAATATCAAGAATATTCCAAAAATGTGTGTGTTTGTCGGTGCCAATGGTACGGGGAAATCTACATTATTTAGCGTTTTTGGTTTTCTCAAAGACGCGCTTACAGAAAATGTCCATGTGGCATTAACAAAGTTAGGTGGTAGCCGCGGCTTTAAGGAGGTTAAGAGTCGTAATTCAGATGGCCCCATTCAAATCGAATTAAAATTCCGCGAGAAGGAAGATGGCCCTTTAATAACCTATACATTAGCGGTAAATGAAAAGGATGGCTATCCTGTGGTCGAACGAGAAATCCTAAAATATCGAAGAGGTAGCAAAGGACAGCCATGGAAGTTTCTTGATTTTAAAAATGGAGAAGGAAAGGCTGTTACGAACGAACCAGATTTAGTTAAAGATGAAAATGATCTTAAAAGAGAAGACCAAGTGTTGAAATCTCCCGACACTTTGGCCGTCAAGGGACTAGCACAGTTTAAAAAATTTCCTGCAGCCATGGCCTTGGGAGAACTTATTTCGAACTGGCATATTTCCGATTTTCATATTCAACGCGCCCGTCCGGAACAGGAAGCGGGATATGCAGAGCATCTTTCCATGGAGGGCGAGAATCTTGCTTTGGTGACAGAATATTTATATAAAAGACATCCAAAGATTTTTAAAGATATAAAAAAGAAATTGAAGAAAAGGGTTCCGGGAATCACAAAAGTTGACGCTAAAACAACTCAAGAAGGCCGTGTCCTACTTCGCTTCCAGGATGGAGCTTTTCAAGACCCGTTCCTCGCTAGGTACGTTTCAGACGGAACTATTAAAATGTTTGCGTATTTGGTTCTGCTTCATGATCCAAAGCCACATCCTCTTTTGTGTATTGAAGAACCTGAAAATCAGCTTTATCCAAAATTTTTGTTAGAGTTGGCGGAGGAGTTCCGAGAATATGCTAGTCGTGGTGGACAGGTGTTCATTTCCACTCATTCTCCTGATTTTTTAAATGCTGCAGAACTTGAAGAAGTCTTTTGGTTGGTCAAAGAAGGGGGATATACAATTGTTAAGCGGGCTTCTGACGATGACCAGATCAAAACATATATGAAAGATGGGGATAAGATGGGCTTTCTTTGGAAGCAAGGATTTTTTGAAGGAGCCAATCCCAAATGAGTCCACATGTTGTATTTTTCCTCGAGGAACCTTCAGCGGAAGCGATGCTGGAAGGTTTCCTTTTTAAAGTTCTTCCTAAAAACTGGAGTTATCGTTGCGTTGTATTTGAAGGTAAACAGGATTTAGAATCACATCTGGTTAGACGTTTGCGTGGATATTGTGTGCCGGGTGCTAAATTTGTTATCCTTCGCGATAAAGATGTGGGTGATTGCAAAGTTATCAAAAAACGTTTGATCCAAAAGTGTAAAGAAGCTGGCCGGCAAGATGTGTTAGTTCGCATAGCTTGTCATGAGTTGGAGAGTTGGTATCTGGCAGATCTTTCTGCTGTTCAACGTGGCTTGGGATTATCGAATTTATTACAATATTCGAACCAGCGGAAGTTTGTATCTCCCGATCAATATCCTCATCCTGCGGAGAGACTCCAGAGGATTGCTCCGTCTTACCAAAAAGTTGGCGGTTCTCGTTCTATCGGCCCATATTTGGACCCCAACAATACTCGTTCTCATAGTTTTTCCGTATTTGTTTCAGGCCTTAGAAGATTATGTTCTATCCACAAGAAAAAGTGATCACCAGTGATGATAGACAAAAATATCACTTCCCCAAAAATCCTCATCATCAATCCTTTCGGCATAGGCGATGTTCTTTTCACCACGCCTCTGATCAGTAATCTGAAAAACCATTGGCCTGATTGTTGGATTGGTTATCTCGCGAACCGCAGGACCGCCGTTTTTTTGTCCGGTTATCCGAAAGTGGACCGGGTTTTTGTTTATGAACGCGATGCGTTTCTAGAGACTTACCATCGATCCAAAGGGGCGTTTATCCGGGAAATGAACCAATTCGCGCAGACCTTGCGTCAGGAACGGTTTGACTGCGTGATCGATCTGTCTTTGAATTCAAGTTTTAATTTCTTGACCTGGTTTTTGGGGATCAAAAAACGCATCGGGTTTAATTACAAAAACCGCAGCTATTTTCTGACGACCAAAATCGCATTGAAGGGGTATGAAGGCCGGCATGTGGTGGAGTATTATTTAAGTTTGTTGGAGCCGCTGGGATTGACAATCCGCACGCGGCAGCTCGAGCTGCCGGTTAAGAAAGAGGAAGAAGGTTGGGCCGATGCCGTTTTGGCGCAATCCGGAATTTCTTCCAAGCGCTTGCTGGTCGGTTTAATCCCTGGGGGCGGGGCCAGTTGGGGAAAAGACGCAACGTATAAGCGCTGGCCAGCTGAAAAATACGCAAAATTAGCGGATAAAATCGTTGAAAAATTTTCGGCAACAATTATACTGATGGGTGATTCGAACGAAGAGGAGTTATGTCATCGGGTGGCGGGTTTGATGACAGGTCCTTCGATACAATTTTGCGGCAAGACAACCATTGGGCAATGTGCGGCCTTATTGAAAAGGTGCCAACTTAACGTCGTCAACGACGGAGGCCCGTTACATATCGCTGTCGCTGTAGGCGCCAAGACCATATCGATCTTTGGTCCGGTGGATGATCAGGTTTATGGTCCTTACCCTTTAGATCAACATCTCGTGGTCAAGAACGATATTGCCTGTCGTCCTTGCTATCGACGATTCCGGATGGCCAGATGTTCTCATCATAATTGTCTTACGAATATCAATGTGGAAGATGTTTTCAGAAAGGTGGAACAGCTTTTATGAATGTGCAATTTATTGATTTCAGCGAGCAGTATCAGACGATCAAAGACGAAATCGAAGTCGGATTAAAGCAGGTCTTTGAAAAAGGAAATTTTATTCTGGGGCAGGAGGAAAAGGATTTCGAAGACAATTTCGCGAAGTACTGCGGGGTGCGTTACGGTGTGGGAGTCAATTCCGGGACCGACGCATTATATTTGGCGATGGCGAGTCTGGGCATCGGTCCGGGAGATGAAGTCATTCTTCCTACGTTTACGTTTATCGCCACGGCGCTGTGCGTTTCATACACGGGCGCTAAACCGGTTTTTGTTGACATTGAGGAGACAACCTATAATCTGGATCCCAAAAAAGTCGGGAAGGCGATCACGAAAAATACCAAGGCCATTATTCCGGTTCATATTTACGGTCAATCGGCTGATATGGATGTGATTCGTAATCTCGCCCAGAAACACGGAATCAAAGTTGCGGAAGACGCTGCTCAGGCGCACGGCGCGACCTACCAGGGGAAAAAAATCGGGTCGCTGGGAGATGTCGCTTGTTTCAGTTTTTATCCGACCAAAAGCCTGGGGGCCTTCGGCGACGGAGGAATGATTGTCACGGATAATAAAGAAATTTTTGACCGGGCGATGATGCTGCGCGATTACGGTCGCACCGGGCGTTACGAACATAAAATCAAAGGGTATAACTCCCGATTGGATACCGTCCAGGCGGTGATCCTTTCCGCCAAATTAAAACGGTTAGATAGCTGGAATAAAATGCGTAACGAAAATGCCCGTTACTATTGCGAGTTGTTAAAAGATCTGGATGGGGTGATCGCTCCCACGATCAAAGACGACCGGACGCATGTCTTTCAGACATTTGCGGTGCGCCTGAAGAACCGCGATCAGGTTTGCGTCGGAATGAAGGAAAAAGGGATCGGGGTGCTGATCCATTATCCGATTCCGCTGCACCTGCAGGAAGCTTACAAAGAGTTGGGTTACAAGAAAGGGGATTTTCCGGTGGCCGAACGGATTGCGGATGAAATCCTCTCGATCCCGATGTATCCGCACATGACCAAGAAACAGATTAAACACGTTTGCAAAACCCTGGAAGATTTGCTTTATTGAGCTGCCTGCTATTAAACGAAATTCTAAATTTCTCACCAGCGTCAATATGGTCAGCGAGAGATTTAGAGTTGGGAAGGAAAAGTTCAATAAGAAGGATGAGTAAAACTATGCCGAAAATTCCTCTATCAGTTGTCGTTATTACCAAGAATGAAGAAAATAATATCGGCGAATGTTTGCAGAGTGTTTCTGACTGGGCGGATGAGATCGTCATCGTGGATGACCAGAGCTCTGACCGCACCGTTACGATTGCGCAGGATTTTACTGACAAAATTTTTCACCGGAAGATGGACAACGAAGGCCGTCACCGCAATTGGGCTTATGCCCAGGCCCGCAACGAATGGGTTTTGAGTCTCGATGCCGATGAGAAAGTCACTGATGAATTGAAAATGGAAATTACAACGGCCATCAAAGACCAAAACTATCAAGCCTATTCGATTCCGCTGCGCAATTATATCGGGACTTATTGGGTGCGTCATTCGGGATGGTATCCGGCCGGGAAGTTGCGGCTTTTCATGAAAAGCCGTTTCCGGTATGAGGAAGTTGAGGTGCATCCCCGGGTTTTTGTCGACGGTCAGACAGGGCATTTGACTAAAGATATCATTCATAAAGGTTATCCGGACTTCGAACATTTTCTGGCAAGTTTGAACCGTCAAACCACCCTTGAAGCCAGGAAATGGATCAACACCGGTCGGCAAATGTCATTGGGAAAGGCGGTCTGGCGGACGATCGACCGTTTCCCGCGGTCATTTATCGGAAAGAAAGGATATAAAGACGGTTTTATCGGTTTTATGGTTGCCTTTTTTGCCTCGCTTTATCAGATTATCAGTTACGCGAAATATTGGGAGATGAAAAGAGCAAAAGGATAAGGAGATGCAAGTTGTCTTTTGTGATCGTGACGGCGTGATCAATGAGTTTCCCGGCAATGGAAATTATGTGACGAGGGTCAAGGATTTTCATTTTGTCCCAGGATCCCTGGAAGCTTTGCGTCTGTTGACCGAGCAGGGGTACACCATTTTTGTTGTTTCCAATCAGGCTGGCGTGGGTAAGGGAATTTATTCTCAGGATAAATTGAACCGGATCACCCGATATATGCTCAAACATGTCGAGAAAGAAAAAGGAAAAATTAAAAAAGTTTTTTACTGTACCCACCGTTCCGATCACGGCTGTGATTGCCGCAAGCCGAAAATAGGTTCGATTATTAAAGGATTGCAGATTGTCAACAAAAAATTTCATCATGCCAGAAAGACCTTCTTTGTCGGCGACACTGTTTCGGACATTATGGCCGGACACCGGGCGGGGTGTAAAACCATTTTTGTTCTCTCCGGCAGAGAAACCCGGCAGAGTATTCGCAAATGGCCAATCAAACCGGACTATATCGCTAAAGACCTTTTAGCCGCCTCCAAAATTATAGAGAATGAAAATTCTAATCATTCATGCCTCAGCCGGCGCAGGTCACACCAAAGCCGCTGAAGCCGTTTTGAACGGGATCAAAGAGACAACCGATTGGCAGGTCACCCTGGTTGATATTCTTGATTTTACCTACCCGTTTTACAAAAAATTATATCAGAAAGGTTATGCTGTTTTAGTCTCCCGTTTTTCCTGGCTCTGGGGGATTTTTTTTGAGCTGACCGATGTGGTCTGGTTGCGGGGGATCGTGCGGATCATCCGCCGGATGATTAATCATATGAATACCCGGGGATTGATCCGCTATTTGGAAAAAGAGAAATTCGATGATGTGATTTCGACGCATTTTTTTTCGAATGAAGTTCTCGGATATTTAAAACGCAACCGTATGATCAATGCCAGAATCGTTTCCATCGTGACGGATTTTGACGTTCATAGTATCTGGCTGGCAGAAGGGATCGATCAGTACGCGGTCGCGTCGGATTTCACCAAAGAACGGTTGGTTCAGCTGGGTGTCGCCGGCGAGAAAATTAAGGTGTCCGGGATTCCGGTCGACCGGAAGTTCTGTGTTAAGCGCGATCGAAATGCGTTGCGCGACGCGCTTGGCCTGCGGCGGGATTTGTTTACGGTTTTGGTGGCGACGGGTTCTTTCGGGATCGGCCCGATCGAAGAGATTATTACGGCGCTTAACGGTTTTCAGATTCTGGTTGTGTGCGGTCATAATCAGCATTTATTTAAATCACTAAGTCAAAAGAAACAGGAGTTTCTCAAAGTCAATGGCTTGGTCAACAACATGGATGAATTGATGGCTGCGGCCGACGTGATGATCACGAAACCCGGCGGCCTGTCCATTTCCGAGGCGCTGGTCAGTCATTTGCCGCTGATTTTTTTCAACGCGATTCCCGGACAGGAAACGCATAATATCGAGGTTCTGAAGAAATATTCGATCGGCTTAAGCCGTTGTTCGATTGTACAGATGGTTCAAGAATTGAAAAAATTTCAAGCTTCTCCCGAACTCTTGTCTGCCGCCCAAAATAACACGCAGCGTCTGGCCCGGCCCAATGCTGTTTCCGAAATTATTGCCTTAATCCATGGATAAAAAAATTGCCAAAATCGTGGTCGGCCTTCCGATTGAAGGCCCGTTTGATTATTCTATCCCTCGTGAGATGGTGGGTGATGTTTGCCTCGGCCAGCGCGTGTGGGTGCCGTTCGGTTCACAGAAAAGACAGGGGGTGATCGTCGGATTTACCACCAGAAGCCGATTTAAGGAATTAAAAATGATTTTTTCTCTCATTGACAAATTTCCGACGATCAACGGCCATTTTCTGGAACTTACGCGCAGGATTTCTGAATATTACGGTTGCTCATGGGGTGAGGCGATCGAGACCGTTCTCCCGGATTTGTTGCGCAAGGGCAAACAGCAGGAAGAATCGCAAGAGGTTCGCCCGCAGCTTTTGAATCTTCTTTCTCAAGAAAAATCTTTAGTCACATTATTGCACGCGCTCGACTGGACAGCCGCTTGGCATCAGATATTGGAAATGATCAAAAACACGCTGCAGCAAAACCGCGGAATTATTTTTTTAGTCCCGGAGATTGTTTTGATCGATAACATTTTATCCCGGTTGAAAGAACAGGTCACGGTCCCCATCAGTGTATTGGATAAAACGCTGACGCCGAAGAATGAATTGAGGGAATGGATGAAGATTAAAGCAGGGGAGAGCCGTCTGGTGCTGGGAACGAGATCAGCGGTCTTTGCTCCGGTCAAAGATTTGGGATTGATCTTAGTTTATCAGGAAGAAAACCATGGATATAAACAGGAACAATCCCCTTTTTATCACGCCCGGCAGATTGCGTTGATGCGTTCGGCGATTGAAGGCGTTTCGGTTGGATTGGTGAGCGCTGTCCCGATGGCGGAATCCTGGTTCGCCGTCCAGAAAAAAAAGATCAATTATCGATCGTTTCCCAGTGGGAAATTGGCGTCATTGATGATGATCGACTTGGGAAATTATAAATCCCGTAAAGCGTCTTTTATTTCGTTCTCTTTTCGAAACCATATCGAGAAGACTTTGAAATTCGGCGGCAGGATATTGATCTGGATGAACCGCCGGGGATTCAGTTTACTGACGTGCTGCCCGGAGTGCAAGTTCACCTTTAAATGCGAACGCTGTGATATCAACCTGATCTATTCTTACGCAAAAAAGAAATTAATATGCCGTCACTGCAATAAGATGGTAGAATTGCCATTGATTTGCCCGCAATGCAAAAAATCTTATCTGAAGTCGATGGGAACGGGAATCGAGAAGCTGGAAAGTGAAGTGGCCCGGATTTTTCCTCAGGCCCGGATAGCTTCTTATGATAAAGATACCGAGGGGATTCCCGACCGATTTGACATCCTGATCGGGACACAGGCGGTGTTCAAGATCATCGATCGATTGAATATTCAATTGGCGGGGGTGATCCACATGGACGCCGAATTAAACCGGCACGATTTACGCGCGAATGAACGGGCCATGGCGCTGTTGGTTCATTTAAGACAGTCGGTTAAGGAACAGGTGTGTGTGCAGACCCATTTGATTGATCATCACGTGCTCAAAGCAGCCCGCAAAATGGATTTTAGAAATTTTTATAAACAGGAATTCGCCGGCCGCGAGGAACTGGGGTTTCCGCCGTTTAATCATCTGGTCGCCATCGGGCTCAGGTCGGTGAAGGAAGAACAGGTGGTCGGACAGGCGTTCGCATTGCATCAATCCTTACAAGAACTGCAAAGTAAACAGATTGAAATCATGGACCCTCATCCGGACATGGTCCCCAAGCTGCGCGACAAATACCGTTTTACAATTCTTTTAAAAGGAAAAAACGTCGCATCGATCTTGGCTGTGGTGAAAAAAGGGATGAAGGGATTAAAACGGAAAAGCGGCGTCACGATCACGGTGAATGTTGATCCGTATTAGAGTTTACGGGGTTGCGAATTGTCGGGTTCCACGAGTTGGTTCGGCCCGTGACTCGAGAACAGTCCAAAATAACTAGAATCCATCTCATAAATAGAGTTTAACGAGCATAAGTATTGAAGCTAACTGAACCATAGCCAGAAAATTCTCAGGATGATATTCATAACGAACAACCAAACGTCTAAAACGATTG
>JAHFFY010000005.1:0-48223 GCA_023247705.1 Candidatus Omnitrophota bacterium
TCAAAACATTTTAATTCACAACGATATGAAAGCGGTCTTATTAATTTCGCATGGGAGTCATTCGGCAAAAACGAAAGTTGAAGTCGAACAATTAATAAAGAATCTCCGGCAGATGAACGATTCCTGTCTTTGGGATTATGTTTTTTTGGAGATAGAACAGCCTTCGATCTCCGAAGGGATAGAGCGTTGCTTGGAAAAAGGGGCCAACGAGATCGTTATTCTGCTGAACTTTTTGAATTCCGGAAAACATGTCGATGAAGATATTCCCCGCATCATTCGCGAAGCCAAATTGAAAAACCCTAACGCGCGGTTCTATCTTTCTTCTCCGGTCGGGCAGCATCCAAAAATCAAGGAATTGTTCATGGATTTATTTAAGAGTTTAAAAGAAGTCGCTTAGATCATTTTGAAAAATATCCCATCTTATGAAAGACAAAACATTCGCTCAAAATTTGCTGGCTTGGTACCGCAAAAACGCGCGCGACCTTCCCTGGCGGCGGACATCAGACCCTTATAAAATTTGGATCTCCGAGATTATGTTGCAGCAGACCACCGTCAACGCGGTGATCCCGTATTATGAGCGGTGGATCAAGGCATTTGCGCGCATTCAGGATGTCGCCGAGGCGGACTTGCAGACGATTTTGACCTATTGGCAGGGGTTGGGTTATTATCAGCGGGCGAAAAATATTCATAAATCCGCGCAAGCGATTTGTCAGCACTATCATGGAAAGATCCCGGATGATCCGTTGATTCTAAAAAAATTACCCGGGTTCGGTCCCTACACGATCGGCGCGGTCTTAAGTATTGCTTTTTCCAAACGTGTTCCAATCATTGATGCGAATGTCCGCCGGTTTGTCATGCGTTTGCTGGCGATTCAGGGGCACGCTGATCCTTCACAGGATGAAAAGATTTTAGATTTTATCGAGGATGTCATGCCGGTGAAGGCGATGAATTTTTTTAACCAGGCCTTGATGGAAATGGGAGCGCTGGTGTGCCGCAGCAATGAGCCGGTTTGTATCTTGTGTCCGGTCAAGTCGAATTGTTTGGCCTATCAAAAAGGTATTCAGGAATTGATTCCTACTGCGAAAGTAAAAGATATCAAAGACATTCAAGCGGTCATTGCGGTCTTGCAGAAAGGGAATCAGTTTTATATCCAGAAACGACCCTCCAAAGGGCTACTCGCCGATTTATGGGAATTTCCGGGTGGAAAAATCGAGCGCGGGGAGACTTCTCAACAGGCCTTGGCACGCGAATTGAAGGAAGAATTAAACACCAAGCTTGTTTCGTCAAGCCAAATCATGAATGTTCAGCATTTCTACACGGAGTTCCGGGTGAAATTGAATGTGTTTTCCTGCCAGGTCAAAGAGTCTTTGCATAATGATCCAACACACCAATGGGTCACGCTCGAGGAATTGAAAAAATATCCCATGCCCTCCGGAAGCGCTAAGATCGTTGAGAAATTAAAACAATTGCATGCGCGGTCTTCCCGTGAACAGGCCGAGCAATTATTGTTAGAGGCTTAAAAGGTAAGAGGGCACAAACACAAATTTTAGGTTGACAGGATTTAGAAGACATTGTATTCTTACTATCATTATTAACATAGTAATGTATAGTGAGGATCAATGAAAATATCCGCAAAAATTGATTATGCCTGCCGGGCGATTCTGGAATTGGCATTGCATTGGCCGAACCAAAGGCCGTTGCCGATCAGTCACATTGCCCGCAGACAACATATCCCTATTAAATTCCTGATCCACATTTTGATCAATCTGAAGCAGTTGGGATTGGTGCAAAGCGTACGCGGAAAAGAGGGGGGGTATACATTAGCGAAAGCTCCTCAGGAAATTAATCTGTTGGAAATTTTTAAGAATTTCAGCGAGACGGAAAGAAGTACTCAACATCACAGTAAACGCAACATCGTTTTGGATTTTATCTGGTTGGGAATTAAAGATCAGGCTTATAAAGCCATGCTGGAAACCAATTTTGAAGAAATTGCCAATCGCGGTCGCGCTTTGGAGAAGACCGTGAGTTTTGAAATCTAGTTGGAACGGGTCGAAGATTTTTAAAGACAGGATATATCGATGAACTATTCAGAATTGATTCAAACATTGAAAATCAAAACACAGGGATTCAACGCCGGGCAAATTATCCAATTTGCCTATCAAGAGTTTAAAGGCAAAATTAATTTTGCCTCCAGCCTAGGGGAAGAAGATCAGGTTATTACCGATATAATTTCAAAGATAACTCCCGGTATTGAGGTATTTACGCTGGACACGGGAAGACTCTTTCCAGAAACCTACGATCTCCTGTCGAAAACGCATAAACGTTATCCCAAGATCAATTTTAAAATTTATTATCCGGACACCAAGAGTGTCGAAGAGATGGTCCGGACCAAAGGCATTAATCTTTTTTATGAGAGCGTTGAGAATCGCAAGCTGTGCTGCGGCATCCGCAAAGTCGAACCACTGAAGCGCGCATTGGCCAACGTCGATGCCTGGATCAGCGGATTGCGCCGAAGCCAATCGGTCACGCGCAGCGATCTGGATGTGTTCGAATGGGACGCGCTCAATCAGAAAATCAAAATCAACCCGCTGATCGATTGGTCTCTGGAAGATGTTCACAAATATATTAAAGAAAATAAAATTGATGTGAATCCTCTCCATTCCAAAGGTTTTGTCAGCATCGGCTGCGCGCCTTGCACCCGGGCGATCAAAGCCGGAGAAGACATCCGTTTCGGACGGTGGTGGTGGGAAAATCCGGAACAAAAAGAATGCGGTCTTCACAACAATCCCCGACGGCCCAAAACGCATTAAAAAATTTAGACTGCATATAAAACGGTCCCAAGGAAAGATCAGGAATTAAGATATGAATAAAACAATGGACAAATTAGATAACTTGGAAGCCCAGAGTGTTTTTATCCTCCGTGAAGCTTATCGGGAATTTAAAAGTCTCGTGATGCTTTGGTCAATTGGAAAAGACAGCACGGTTCTGTTATGGCTGGCCCGGAAGGCCTTCTTGGGCCATGTTCCGTTTCCTCTGGTGCATGTGGACACCAGTTTTAAAATTTCCGAGATGATCGCGTATCGCGATAAGTTGGCTTTGCAATGGAAATTAAATATGATCTATGGCCAAAATAAAGCTACGCTGGACGCCAAAAAAACTTTTCCGGCTGGCGCGATCGATCGTATCAGTTGTTGCAAGGCGCTTAAGACCGAAGCGTTAAGACACACTTTGGCGGGGGATTGGCCCCGTTATCGTCTCAATCATTCCACTGGCAAATATGAACTGGACACCAACACGGAACCTTACACCGGCGTTATTGTCGGAGTACGAGCCGACGAAGAGGGAAGCCGTTCCAAAGAACGCTATTTTTCTCCGCGGGACCGCAACAATGATTGGGATATCGGCGATCAGCCGCCAGAATTGTGGAACCAATTCAAAACAGATTTTGCCCCCGGAACCCATTTGAGGATTCATCCTCTTTTGGACTGGACGGAATTAAATATCTGGGAATACATTGACCGCGAGAATATCCCGATCACGTCTCTTTATTTTGATCAAGGAGAGGGAAAGAGATATCGCTCTTTAGGTTGCTATCCCTGCACGTTTCCGGTTGAATCCACGGCGAAAAATGTGAAAGAAATCGTCGCGGAATTGCGGACAGGAAAATTTGCCAATATCGCCGAACGTTCCGGCCGAGCCCAGGATAAAGAAGACGGCGGCGGATTAGAGACGTTACGGCGCGATGGTTATATGTAAAAAAAGAAGGAATGAACAAGGAAATTCAACGACTTTCGGGTCGTAGAAATAAAATGAATATGTGTGAAGTACAATTTGAACAGATGAATGTCGTTATAGTCGGCCACGTGGATCACGGAAAAAGCACCTTGATCGGCCGGCTTTTGGCCGATACAGGATCTCTCCCAAAAGGAAAACTGGAAGAAATCAAAGACCGTTGCCTGCGCAACGCCCGTCCTTTTGAGTATGCTTTTCTTTTGGACGCGCTCAAAGACGAACAATCGCAAGGGATCACCATTGACACCGCCCGAAGTTTTTTTAAATCCCAAAAACGGGATTACATCATTATCGACGCACCGGGGCATATCGAATTTTTAAAGAACATGATCACCGGAGCGGCCCGCGCGGAGGCCGCGCTTCTGGTGATTGATGCGGCCGAAGGGATCCGCGAGAATTCCAGACGCCATGGGTATATGCTTTCCTTGCTCGGGATCAAAAATATCACGGTTTGTGTCAACAAGATGGATTTGGTTGCATATCGCCAGGAAATTTTTGACGAAATTAAGACGCAATATTCAAAATTTCTGGAAGAAATCAATCTGGAAGCGAATAATTTCATTCCAATCAGTGCTCGCGAAGGCCAAAATATCATTTCTTTATCCAAACAAATGTCATGGTATCACGGGAATTCGATCCTGCAACAGTTGGACAGTTTCAGGAAATCCGCTCCCAAAGATGAACAGCCGTTTCGGATGCCGGTCCAGGATATTTATAAATTTACCGCGCAAGGGGATGACCGGCGGATTGTCGTGGGGCGTGTTGAGTCCGGGACCATTTCCGTTGGGCAAGAGGTGATCTTTTTTCCTTCGCAGAAGAGATCAAAGATCAAAAGCATTGAAAGTTTCAACACCACAGCAAAAAAAGAAACATTTGCCGGTCAAAGCACCGGCGTTTGCCTGGAAACGCAAATTTATATCAGTCCCGGAGAACTGATGTGCCGGGCTCAGGAAGGAAATTTGCCGCACATAAATTCAAAAATACGAACCAATCTTTTTTGGCTGGGCAAGCAGCCGTTTGTGAAGGAAAAAATTTATAAACTTAAAATTGCGACCCAGCAGGTCCCGGTGGTCTTATCCGAAATCGTCAACGTGATGAATGCCGCCGAACTCTCCAAAAGCGCGAAAGCGCACATCGACCGGCACGAAGTGGCGGAATGTGTTTTGGAAACCCTAAAACCCGTCGCCTTTGATAACGTCAATATGATTCCGGAGACGGGCCGTTTCGTCGTCGTTGATAATTATGAAATCGCCGGTGGCGGAATTATTTTGTCTCCCGTGTTTGATAATCAGTCCAGCCTCAAACAGCATATCAACAAACGCGAATTTGAGTGGGAACGCAGCGCGATCACCCCGGAGAACCGGGCCTTCAAATATCAACACAAATCAGCGCTCATCGTTATTACGGGACAGATTGATACAGGAAAACAGCGCATCGCCAAAGCACTGGAAGAAAAATTGTTTAATATGGGGAAATTTACTTATTTCCTAGGAATTTCCAACAGGCTTTCATTGTCGAGTTCCGAACTCAAGGACAAAACTTTGGTCAAATTCGAACATATCCAACAGCTGGGGGAGTTGTCTCATATCCTAACCGATGCGGGACTTATTCTGATTACCAGCATTACCGATATCGATGATTCGGATTTGGATACGCTGAGATTTTTGAATAATCCCAATAAAACGCTGGTGGTGAATGTCGGAGAGAACAGGTTTTCCAGTGAAAAGATCGACCTTAATCTGGTTGAAAACGAAGAAAGCCAGCTGGCCGTTAATAAAATCGTTGATTTATTGGTGAAGTCCGTTGTCTTGGATCCGGAATACTTTATTTAGCCATCTTCATTGTTCTTTTTGTTTGAATGATGGAAAAGTTAGTACTTTGTCAAACCCGTTTTTAATAGTTGATCCCGCTATCCCTTGACCTGCACCACGGCCATGGCCGTGGGAGCATTGCTCGGGATGGAACCCTCGCATAAGAGGGACGCATTATAAAAGTCCCGAAGGGCAAACCAAGGTACCACGGGCATGCCGGTGGGGTTTCATACTTTGAGGGGAATTAACTATTAAAAATAAAATTGCCAAAGTACTAGATAAAAATATTGACATAGCCTGAGTCGAATGTTAATGTGGAAGGCAATTAAGTTTTAATAATACTTATTTTATGCAAACCCCATTGGAATTAGACATATTTGAAGAACACATCGTGCGGCAAGGTTTAAAGCGGTCGCAAAAACGCGACCGTGTTGTCAAGATTTTCTTAAACAGTGAACAGCATTTGAGCGTCGAAGATCTTTTTCATCTGGTAAAAAAAGAAGATCCGGCGATCGGTTACACGACCGTATACCGAACGGTCAAACTGATCCTCGATAGTGGCATTGCCGAGACCGTGGATTTCAACGATGGCGTCAAACGTTTCGAACGCAAACTGGGGCGCGAGTACCACGCGCATTTTATTTGTACGGAATGCGGGAATAATTTTGAGGTCTTCGATAAAAATATCGAAGATTTAAGTTCTCGCCTGGCCCATGATCAGGGTTTTTATCCTCAAAAACACCGGTTAGAGATTTTTGGAACGTGCAAAAACTGTAGCCGATAAAATATTTTTGCAATGAAAGTGAGTTGTTATGAAGAGTCCTAAAAAAGAAAATATATCATTATTGCCCCAGGATGCTTCCTTCGGTCGAGCGAAGATCTACAAAACCATCAAAGTTGTCAAGGAAGATGGTTCCGGGACTGAGATAGATTTTGGCTATCGGGTGAAGCAGTTCAAATGTAAAAACGGTTGCGAACATCATAATCATCTGGTCTGTGTGATGTGCGGGGAATCGATTTATCTGGATAACATTCCCCTGGAAGATCTTCAGGATCATTTAGCCAAGCAGAATGGGTTTACTCCCAAGAAACATAATTTTCAGATCTTCGGATTGTGTAAAAATTGTCGGTAATCCAGTTTTTTGGGTTAAGCGCGGCATCTTTTAAGAAGAGTATTTTTCTTAAAGTTTTTCCATAGAGGAGGAGGAAAGCTTTAAGATTTTTTTATTTCTGAGAACGGAAAACGAATGCGCATCTTATTAACTAATGATGACGGGATTTATGCTGATGGGATTTTGGCTTTGTTCAATGAACTTAAAAAAGTGGGAGAAGTGACGGTTGTCGCCCCCGATTCAGAAAAGAGTTCGGTTGGACATGGCATCACGCTTTCCCATCCGATTTGGCTAAAGAAGGTTCAGCGGAAATCAAAATTTTTTGGTTACGGTATTAGTGGGACCCCGGCCGATTGTGTCAAATTCGCCACGAACGTTATCCTCAAGAAAAAACCAGATATCGTTGTCTCCGGGATCAATCTGGGGGCGAATGACGGCTGCAGCGTTTTTTATTCCGGGACAGTCGCTGGCGCAAGGGAAGGGGCGCTCCTGGGGATCCCGTCTATGGCGATCTCATTAGCGACATTTATCAATCCCGAGTTTAGATATGCCGCACAAGTAGGCGCAAAGTTAACGAAAATTTTATTCAGGAACAAACTCGCGAAAGGTGTTTTTCTCAACGTTAATGTCCCCAATGTTTCATCAACGAGAATAAAGGGAATCAAGCTGACCCGGCAAGGCAAGGTTCCGATCCATGGATCTTTTCAAAAAAGAATTGATCCGAATCTGCGTGATTATTATTGGATGACCGGCAAATGTCCAACAGCTAAAAAGAATTCTGATATTGATACTTATGCGCTCCATCAAAACTACGTCACGGTCACGCCGGTCACTTGCGATTTAACCGATGATCAATCGTTAGAGCAACTCAAGGCCTGGAAGCTCTGATTGATCAATTCTCTCAAACATTGCCGGTTTTTTTGCCAAAAATATTTTGATTTTTATTAGCAATCTTTTTATCTTTCCTTTAGAATAACGTCACTTAAACCTGCAAATTTTTCATCTTTGTGATCAATCTTTTAGAATCGGTTTTGCACGTAAGTATTTGGGGGTTAAAAATTCATGTCCTCTATTAAAGATATCTTACAGGCCAAAATTTTAATTGTTGAAGATGATAAGATTAGTTTGCGTATGCTGGAAGATATGCTGCGTAAAGAAGGATATCTGCAGATTTTGGGTTTATCCGACCCCAGAAAAGCCAGCGACACCTACCAGGAATTCAAGCCCGACCTGATTCTTTTGGATTTAAATATGCCGTATATGGACGGCTTTCAGGTTATGAATCAACTCAAAGAGTTGGAGAAACAGGACTATCTCCCCATTTTGATGATTACCGAAGAAGAAAATCCCAATATCCGTTTGCGTGCCTTGGAATCGGGCGCGAAGGATTTCTTAAGTAAACCATATGAACGGGTCGAGGTTTTGGTCCGGATTTATAACATGCTGGAAGTGCGCACACTGCATAATGAGATTCGCAATCAAAACAAGATATTAGAAGACCGAGTGACCGAACGTACAAAAGAATTGAAGGCCACGAGGCTCGATGTCATCCGTCGTCTGGCCAAGGCTGCGGAATGCCGCGACTTGGAAACCGGTCAGCATATCATCCGCATGAGTAAATACGCCACGCGTCTGGCCAGGGAAATAGGGATGGATGATTTTCAATGTGATTTGATTTTAAACGCCAGCCCACTGCATGATATCGGCAAGATCGCTATCCCAGATAAGATTCTTTTGAAACCAGGGAAACTGGATCCGGAAGAATGGGAGATCATGAAAACGCATACAACTATCGGGGCAAAACTTTTATCCGGAAGCCAATCGACTTTTTTGGAAATGGCCGAGAGCATCGCCTTGACCCACCATGAAAAGTGGGACGGTTCCGGTTATCCGAACCGATTAGGAGAAAAGGATATCCCGCTGGCCGGACGAATCTGTTGTATCTGCGATGTTTTTGACGCGTTGACTTCGACCCGCCCCTATAAAAAAGCCTGGTCTCTCGAGGAAGCGGTGACCGAGATCAAACAGCAAAAAGAAAAACATTTTGATCCCGAATTGGTCGACAGCTTTCTGGATATCCTTCCGGACCTGAAAACGATTAAAGTTGAATATTGCGACAAGGTTTGAAATAAAGAAAACGCGTCTTCCCAAGCCTTCCTGATGGAGTCTCGCTGCCCAACTCCTGCCTTGAAATAGGGAGATTTTCATACTATAATAACCCGCGTTTTTATTCTGCTAATTTTTATTAAAATTTTATTTTTCGTCCGTGGAGGTCGCATGCCAGAGAAAGCCAATTTAATCATAGGGGATCAAACCTATGAACTTCCCATGCTCGTTGGAACAGAGAATGAAAAGGCGATCGATATTTCGAAGTTAAGAAGTCTTTCTGGGTGTATTACCTTTGATCCCGGATTTGGAAATACCGGGGCCTGTCAAAGCGCGATTACGTATCTTGATGGCGAAAAGGGCATCTTGCGCTACCGCGGAATTCCGATTGAACAGATCGCAGAAAAATCCACGTTCTTAGAAACAGCCTATCTTTTGATTTACGGACATTTGCCCAGCCAAACACAATTGACGAAATTCTCTCAATCCTTCAGCGACCATGCCTCGATCCATGAAGACATGAAAAATTTTTTTAACGGATATCCTCTCAGCGGTCATCCGATGGGAATTCTATCGGCCATGGTTTGTTCTCTCTCGGGTTATTATCCGGAATTGGTCAATCCGGGACCGACTAAAGAAGATATCGATAAGATTGTTGTCCAGCTTTTATCAAAGGTCCGTACCATTTGTGCGTTCTCCTACAAGAAATCCATCGGAGAATCTTTTGTTTATCCCCGCCCCGAATTGCAGTATATCCCTAATTTTCTTCATATGATGTTTTCAACCCCCAAACGAGAGTATAACATTGATGATGATGTCGTTGATGCGCTGCGGATCCTTTTGATTTTGCATGCTGATCATGAACAAAATTGCAGCACCTCGACGGTTCGCTTGGTGGGAAGTTCTTTGGCGAATCTCTTTGCTTCAATTGCGGCAGGCATCTGCGCTTTATGGGGGCCGCTGCATGGCGGCGCCAACCAAGAGGTGATCGAGATGCTCCAAATGATTCAAAAAGATGGGGGCAACATCGCGAAATATATCAATATGGCCAAAGATCATAATAGTAATTTCCGTCTCATGGGGTTTGGCCATCGGGTTTACAAAAATTTTGATCCCAGAGCCAAGATCATTAAAGAAACCGCGCATAATCTGTTAAAGAAAAAAGGCATTAAAGATCCGTTTTTGGATTTGGCCGTGAAACTAGAAGAAATCGCGTTGAAGGATTCTTATTTTGTCGAACGCAAACTTTATCCCAATGTCGATTTTTACAGCGGAATTATTTACCGCGCGATTGGTATTCCGTTGAATATGTTCCCGGTGATGTTTGCGATCGGACGCATGCCAGGCTGGATTGCCCATTGGAAAGAAATGATTGAAGATCCGGCCACCAAAATCGGTCGGCCCCGTCAGATTTATACCGGAGAACTCAGACATGATTACATCCCGATGGACCAAAGACCAAAATAAATTTCTTTTTTCAAGACGCTGTATTCGTTGGATTCATATTAAATCAACTTAAAAAATAAATTTATTCAAGCAACAGAAGGGGGAAACGTGTTTACATTCGTATCAACATGGAAATTTGATAAAGAGGCTTCGATTCTTCTCATCGATCAGCTGCAACTCGAACGTAAAAAATTAGTATGGCCGAATGAATCCGTTAAATCAGCGGTCATTGCTCTTCATAAAGCCGGACATTTAAGCGGAGAAAATGGTGAACTCTATCCGTTTTTATTGAATAATAAACTTCTGCTTTTAGCGGGCATTGGTAAATCGTCCGATACGTCGTTGAGCGCGTTGCGCGTGACGGTGCGCAAGGCGTTTTTGTCGTCGTATATTTCCAAAGCGAAAGAGATTGAACTGGTTGCGCATGATCAAGATCCGAAAGTCATTCAGGCCGTTTTGGAAGGCATCGCCATCGGCGGTTATGCCTGGAAGAAATATTTGGCCAAAGATAAGAATGATCGATCCGTGGATTTTAAGAATAAAAAGATTTCTATCGTTGCGGCAAAGAACAAAATATATGACGACACCCTGGCCGTCTGCCAAGGGGTTAATTTTGCCAGAGATCTTGTCAATGATAACGCGGATACCGTGACTTCAGTTTTTATCGAGAAAGCGATCCGGACCTTTTTAAAAGGCAAGAGTAAACTGCAATTGAAGATTCTGAATCAAAAAGAATTAAAAGCCCAAGGGCTGAATCTTCATCTGGCGGTCAACCAGGGAAGTCGGAACGAGCCTAAGTTAATCATCGTAAAATACGCCGGCGGTTTGCCCAAAGATCCTTACGTCGCATTGATCGGTAAAGGGATTACCTTTGATACCGGCGGTTTGAATCTGAAACCAACCGGCTCGATTGAAACCATGCGCTGCGATATGAGCGGTTTGGCAGCAGTGGCGGGCACGTTAAAAAATACGCTTGCGTTGGGAATGAAGCGCAATATTCTGTTTGTGTTCGGGATTGCGGAAAATGTTACGGGTTCAGGAAGTTATAAGCCAGGCGATGTGTTCCGCGGTTACAGCGGGAAGACCGTTGAAATAGGAAATACCGACGCCGAAGGGCGTTTGGTCTTGGCGGATGCCATCGCTTATGTTGTCAAAAATTATAAGCCCGCCTGGATCATCGATATCGCGACTTTAACCGGGGCCTGTGTGATCGCCTTGGGTCATGACTATTCAGGTCTGGTTTCCAATCATGATCAACTGGCTGAGCAGCTCCTGAATTGCGCTCAGGCAACCGACGATCGTGTCTGGCGTTTGCCCAATTATCCGGAGATCAAACATTATGTTAAATCGCTGATTGCGGACATCAAAAACGTCGGCCTTCCCAAAGGCGCGGCCGGTGCGTGCACTGCGGCGGAATTTCTTCGCCAGTTCACGAATGACACGAAATGGGCGCATCTGGATATTGCTGGAACGGCCTTTGTCGATGGACATCACCGAATGTATTTTGGTCACGGGGCGACGGGCGCAGGGGTAAGGTTGCTGACGTATTATTTGCAGAATATTAAATCGTGATGCCATGTTCCCTGGAAGGATAGATTGGACAGAGTAAAAATAATTTCTACAAAATTTTTTTGAACAGAGGAGAAGAGGTTGTCAACCATGGATTATCGTATCGAATCAGACAGTATGGGAGAAATTCAAGTACCGAAGAATAAATATTACGGTGCCCAAACCACCCGTTCGTTGACAAATTTTCGCATCGGAGGGGAACGGTTTCCCGTTGAATTCATTCAGGCCTTTGGCATCGTTAAGAAGGCGGCGGCGTTGACGAACAAGGATTTGGGTGTTTTACCGTCGGACAAAGCCGACCTGATCGCGAAAGCAGCGGATGAGGTCATCCAGGGAAAACTCAACGACCATTTCCCTTTGGTGGTCTGGCAGACCGGCAGCGGGACCCAAACGAACATGAACGTCAACGAAGTGATCTCCAACCGCGCCATTGAGTTGAGCGGCGGTGTCATGGGCAGCAAAAAACCGATTCATCCCAACGATGATGTGAACAAAGGCCAGTCCTCAAATGACGCGTTCCCAACAGCCATGCATATTGCGACTGTCGAGAAACTGCATGCGCATTTAATCCCCATGGTGACGAAATTACGTCAGGCCTTGACCAAAAAATCGCAAGAGTTTGAAGAGATCGTCAAAATCGGACGGACGCATCTGATGGACGCGACCCCGTTGACCTTAGGACAGGAATTTTCCGGATACGCCCAGCAGCTGACCAACGGGCTGGAAAGGATTCACTCATCCTTACCGAGATTATATGAATTGGCATTAGGAGGGACCGCGGTGGGGACCGGATTGAACACCCATCCGCGCTTTGCTGAAGCCGTGGCGCAAAAGATCACCCAGTTGACCGGAAAACCTTATGTGACCGCCCGGAATAAATTTGAATCGCTCGCCGGTCATGACGCTTTGGTCGAATTGAGCGGTGTGTTAAAAACATTGGCGGCGTCGTTAATGAAAATCGCCAACGACGTCCGCTGGCTCGGCTCTGGACCGCGTTGTGGAATCGGAGAGATCACTCTTCCGGAAAACGAACCTGGCAGCTCGATCATGCCGGGCAAGGTTAATCCCACTCAGGCGGAGGCGATGACCATGGTTTGCGTCCAGGTTTTCGGCAACGACGCAACAATCAATTTCGCCGGGGCGAGCGGCAATTTCGAATTGAACGTTTATAAACCGGTGATTATTTTTAATATTTTGCAGTCGATCCGTTTGTTGTCGGACGCCTGCGAGAGTTTCACGGATCATTGCGTTAGCGGCATTACCCCCAATCTGCAAAATATAGACAAGAACGTCAAGAATTCATTAATGCTGGTGACGGCCTTAAGTCCGCATATCGGTTACGATAACGCGGCCAAGGTGGCGCATAAAGCTTCGCATGAGAATCTGACCTTAAAGGAAGCGGCCGTGGCTTTAGGATTAATGACACCCGCACAGTTTGACGCAGCGGTTGTTCCGAAGAACATGATCAAGCCCGTCTGATTCATCGACTTTCTCGGATCAATCAATTTATGATTCCAAGACAAAAAACATACCTTTATTTACTCATCGGAGGGATCGGATTACTTTTCATTTTATGTCGCCATGATTTCACCTGGGCAACAACGCAAAATTCCTACGATGATCTTGTCCCGTTTTCTTGGGGAGATTTGCCGCAAGACGTCCCCCAGGGTGATTCAGGTTTGATCGGGACGAAAATCGTTTTGCGGAAAAAATATTCCCCAAACATCCGGAATCTTAAACTTAATTTGATTTTACCGGCAGGGTATCAATTTCTTGCGTCCGCGAACTCCCAGGTAAAACTTTTTACCAAAAACCGTAAACTTGTTAAATCCTTCAAGATCTCAGATCTAAACGCAGACTTGGTATTGAATAAATCGATTGTGTCTGAGTCTTTGTCTGCGGAAATGATGTTGTATTATTGCCGTCAAGGGGATCAGGGGGTCTGTTTGATCAAAAATATTATTTTTGAAATCCCTTTGGACCGGCAATCCGATTTAAATGATATTGTGCTAAAGTATGAACTCCCCGCTGAATCGTTTTAATGGGCTATGATTATTGAAACGATCAGACTTATGCCTTGACTAATCTTCGGGTTCCATATATTCTAGATAAGTCTATTGAACGTGGAATTTTAATTTTTAAACAAATTTGGATCAAAGCCATCAATTTTGATTCTGAGGCTTGAAAATAACGAAGAGGAATTCATATGATTGACAAAAGCGGTACAGATCGGCGTCATTTTTATCGGGCCAAGCGTATTTTAGATATTCGTCATTCCTTATATAAAAGGGGAAAAAATGTTTATTCCAGCCCTCCATATATATCGGACACCCAAGACATGAGTGTAAACGGGATTCTGTTTTCTTCTTCAGCTCCATATCATGTCGATGATATTGTAGAATTGGAAGTGAATATGGCGGGGGCTTTGAATATCTTCCGGGGTTATGGTCGCGTGGTGCGCGTTGAGAAAAAATCTTCGACAAGACAATATTCCATAGCGGTCACACTGATCAATCTCAAGAAAAAATTGCCTACTCTTTCCAAGGTGTTATCCTCTCGGGTTATCTCACGTAAAAAGACGGTTCAAACAACTGCGAAGAAATAGAAATTTTCCCTGCGACAAGGAACGAACAATCACAGAGAGATATTTTTTAGTTTTCGGACTTTGGGGAAGACCGATCGATGGCGATTTTTTTCCCCCGAAGGGTGCTTCGTCTGCTGGAAATGAGGACATAAATTCGAATCAAGTTCGGGGTTGAATTCTTGAGCAAATTCAGATATATTATGGCGCTTCCTTAATTAAAACCCGAGGAGCATTTTAACAGATGTCACGGGATTGAATAACAAATTTTATGCTGCAAAAAAATTCAAATAGGATGACACCTCATCATCCGATCAAAGCCGTCGGTTTAATATCTGGAGGTCTGGACAGTACGCTCGCGGTACAGATCGTGCGTGATTTGGGCGTTGAGGTCTATGGCGTTTATTTTGCCATGCCCTGGGGTTGCTGCGACAAGGCCAAGGCGATGGAGGCGGCCGAGCGTTTAGGCATTCATTTTGTCGTCTTGCAATTGGATGAACAATATCTTGAGGTCGTTAAAAAACCCAAACATGGTTACGGCAGCGCCTTGAATCCCTGCACCGATTGCCGGGTTCACATGTTTTCCCGGGCCAGAAAGTACATGGATTCGGTGGGCGCGCAATTTGTTTTTACCGGGGAAGTGCTCGGTCAAAGACCGATGTCGCAGATGCGCGAGCGCATGAGGATCATCGGGCAGGAAAGCGACCTCAACGGCCTGTTGTTGCGTCCATTGTGCGCGCAGCTCCTTGATCCGACGATCCCTGAAAAGGAAGGATGGGTCGACCGGGAAAAATTATTGGGCCTCTGTGGCCGTGGCAGATCTGTGCAAATGGATTTGGCCAAAAAATATGAGATCAAAGATTATTTACCGCCTGCCGGAGGCTGTTTATTGACGGACAAAAATTTCGCGCGGCGCATGAAGGATTCCTTTCAGTATGGCTATCGTAATTTCCGGGAAACGATCGCGTTGAAATGGGGAAGACATTTCCGGATCAGCCCGGAATTCAAAGCCATTCTGGGACGGGATGCAGAGGAAAATGTTTCACTCCGTGCCTTTGCCCATCAGGACGATCATATTTTTGAGCTTCCGGACAAACGCGGCCCGACTCTGATTTTAAAAGGGATCGCCCCTTCGCCGGAAATCCTGGAGACCTGTGCCGGGTTGATCCAGCGTTTTTCCCGTCACAAAGATATCCAAGAGGGGATTGAGGTTGAATACTGGCCAGTGAAAGATGAGAGTCATCTCGCTAAAATTCAATCCCGGATGTTAAGCGAAAAAGAAATCACGCTTTTACAGATTTAGTATTTTGTCAAACCCGTTTTTAATAGTTGATCCCTCTATACTTTGAAGGAAATCAACTATTATTGAGTTTCTTTCTATTAAACGAAACTCTAAATCTCTCGCCATCCTCGATGTCGGAAGCGAGAGATTTAGAGTTGAAAAGGAAAAGCTCAATAAAAACAAAATTGACAAAGCACTAGTGTTTCGTCAATGAGTGATGTTCCTCCCTCTTGATGGGGGAGGATAGGTGGGGGAGCCGCATTGATATTTCACCCTCCCCTAACCCCTCCCATGAAGGGAGGGGGAACCGATCATTTGTGCCGAGTTCCAATGACAATACCCCATGACTACTGAAAAAGATATCCTGAATGCCTTAAGCCGGATCATTGATCCGGATTTCAATAAAGACATCGTTTCGTTAGGGTTTGTTAAAAATATTCAAATCAAAGGAAAAGATGTGTCTTTTGATATTGAATTAACGACCCCGGCTTGCCCGATCAAAGCCGAATTTCAGGCCCAAGCGGAAAAATCCGTTAAATCATTAAAAGATGTCGAAGGGGTGAGCGTCCATATGACCTCTGCGCCGCGAGTCAAGAAACAACCGGCGGTTGCGGAAAGCAGCCCGTTGACTCAGGTCAGATCTATTATCGCGGTTTCGTCGTGTAAAGGCGGCGTCGGGAAATCAACGGTCGCCGCTTGCTTGGCGTTGGAATTGGCGCAAAGGGGTTTCAAAGTCGGTTTGATGGACGCGGACATTTATGGCCCATCGGTTCCGACCTTGCTCAATCTGCAGGGGATTCCTGTTCAGGTGAATGTCAAACAACAACTCATTCCGCTTGAAAAAAATAATTTAAAGATCATGTCGTTCGGTTTCCTTCTGGGGGATGCCCCGGCTGTTTTGCGCGGGCCGATTGTGTCACGTTATATCCAGCAACTGCTGCATCAGACCGCCTGGGGGGAACTGGATTATCTTTTTATCGATATGCCACCGGGAACGGGAGATATTCAACTGACGATCACGCAGTCTTTGAAGTTAAGCGGTGCGGTGATCGTAACCACCCGCCAAACGCTTTCGCTCGTTGATGTCGCGCGCGGGATCCTGATGTTTGAAAAGGTCGATGTCCCGATGCTGGGGATCATTGAGAACATGTCGTATTTCATCTGCGATCAATGCCAGAAGAAACATTATATTTTCGGGGAGAAACAGGGGAGCCGGCTGGAGGAACGTTTCGGTTTACCGGTCTTGGCGGAAATCCCGATCATCGGCGCGTTAACCGGTCAAATCGAGCAGGCCGTGGCCAATGATTTTATCCGTAATGCCGTAGACGCGGTCATCCGGTCTTTGGGCAAAACGAGCCTGCTGACCAAACAAACGCCGTCGATTGAATTCAACGCCGAGGAAATTCATCTGCGCTGGTCCAACGGAGAAGACATCCGTGTTAAGAACCGCGACCTGCGCCTGAGCTGCGGGTGTGCTTTGTGTATCAATGAGATGACTGGTGAGAAAATTTTCAAGAAAGAAACCATCCGCCCCGACATCCAGCCCAAAGAAATCTTCACGCTGGGCAATTACGCGATCGGCATCAACTGGAACGACGGGCATTCCTCCGGGATTTATCCGTATAAAAGTATTCGGGAAGTAGCAGGGAAGACAAAGTAAAGCGGCGTTTTATTTGATGGTCTCCATCAATTTTTTCAACTCGCCTTTATTGTGCATCTCGGTGATGATATCACACCCTCCCACAAACTCGCCGTTGATGAAAATTTGCGGAATGGTGGGCCAGTCGGTGAAGTCTTTGATCCCTTGACGCAGATCAGGATCTTCCAATACATTCTTGGCGCCGAAGGGGATCTTGTATTGTTTGAAAATGCTGACCACCTGACCGGAAAATCCGCATTGCGGGAACTCCGGGGTGCCTTTCATGTAGATCATGACTTTATTTTCTTTAATATCTTTTTCGATCTGCTGTTTGATGTCTGACATGATATTTCCTCCTTTAAGAATTGCTTGAATTTGTTTCGTTATTAATGAATCCCATAGGGGATCCGGTTATCAGGTGATTAGGGACTAGGGGATCGGGAAACCGAGGGGATCAGGGACGTCCCGGATCTTCGGATTTCCTGATCCCCAATCGATAGCTTATAAATTCAGATTATTTTCTTTTTTAAATACATCCCATTCTTCCGGGGTCAAGGTTTTGAGCTTCAAGGCGTGGACCGATTGGGCAAAGGCGTCTTTCAAAGGTTTCATGACCATTTGATGCTGTTTAACGAGAGGCAATCCCTTAAAAATAGAACTCACGACCACCGCCTCGAGATGCTGGCCGTCCTGCATGGGATCCATAATATAAGCAGTCGAATCAGGGACCGCGACTTCAATTGTTTCTTTGATTTCGGATAAGGTCATGATCTTTTCCAATTATCTCTGAACCACTGAATGATGTCGTCCGATTCGTACAGAGGCTTTCCATCAATGAGCAAACAAGGGACTTGGGGGCTGCCGCTAATTTTGATGAGTTCTTCGCGGTTATGCGGATTAGTACGGATGTCTTTGGTTTGAATGACGATTTTGTTTTGGGCCAGATAATCTCGGACGCGTGCGCAGAAAGGACAACCTAAGAAATGGTATAACGTAAGTTGGTGTTTCATTTGCGGTGCTTGTTTTTTTTCAGCATCCGGTTTTTTCTCGGATTCCTGTGTTCTCTCTAAGGATTTTTCAACCATGATATCAGCGCTTCTGTTTTGCTCTAGGAATTTTTCAAAGGGTATGTCCGGATTTTTATGCTGGTGCACTAATTTTTCAACAAAGGCGATCACGTCCATTTCCAGGGTTTTATTATAAAGCACGTTCATTTCCTGAAGACAGGTGGGGGAGGTGACATTGACTTCAATCAGACAGTGTCCGATAATATCGATCCCGACGAAATAAAGTCCGAGTCGTTGCAGATGGGGCCGAAGCACGCTGACGATTTCCAGATCACGCTTGGTGATTTCGGCGGACATGGGTGTCCCGCCCGCGAACAGGTTGTTGCGGTGATCGTCCTGCGAATGGAGTCGGATGATCGTGCCCAGGACATCGCCGTTTAGAAGTAAAATCCGTTTGTCGCCGTTTTGAGATTCCGGTAAATATTTCTGGAGGATGACGTCTTTGCGCCAGCGTTGGGTCAGCGTTTCAAGGATGACCTGCGCGTTTTTGTCCCGAAGGTTGATATGAAAAACCCCGACGCCTCCGAATCCGTCGGTTGGTTTGGCAACAATGTCTTTGTGCAAGGAAAGGAAATCCAGCAGCGCGGCAGATTTGCGTCCGATCAAAGTTGGCGGAACGAGTTGGGTGAATTGGGCCGCCCAGACTTTTTCGTTGACGGTGCGAAGCCCATGAGGGCTATTAATGACTGGAATATTTTTCGGCAACCGGTCCAATAACCAGGTATTTAATAAGTATTGTGGATCGAATGGGGGATCATTGCGGACAAAGACCGCGTCGATTTTATTTTGATCAAGAACCACCGGGGTCCGTTGGGCAAAAGGGTTTTGGGCGTTCTTCTCCGGGATGACCGCGAGGGCGTGAAAGATCAATTCGCCGTCCTTTAAAAGGATATCACCATCGGTTACAAAAAAGATTTTATGCCCGCGCTGGTGCGCGCCCCACATGAAGATAAAGGAAGTGTCTTTGTCCATGACGACCGTATCCAATGGATCCATCAAAAACAAGAAATTCATTTGTTTGCTCTTTCTAGTTGAACAATTTCCCGGTGCGCGGCGATCCCGGCGATACGCGCCAGCATGCGGTAGATATCAAAGATATTCATATTATGATGAACGCCGCAATCTCCGTATTTTTTTAAGTGAGGACACATTTTTTTAAAATCCATTCCTTGGGAATTTAAATTTTCCCGGGAACCCTTCTTGGCGTGCGAACGGTAAAAACCGCCGACCAGATCATTATCGATTTGATAAATACAGACCTCGCTGACTTCATGGTTGATCGTATGGATCGTGGGAACGCCTTCCTGCAGCAAAAACCGTTCGATGACCTGGGCCCCTTTGCCTTTATATAATTTATTTTTATCTTTGCGGTTCAATTGGATCAGTTCCGCCGGATCTTCGATCGGCATCACACCCATCCCGTAGGTCCCGGCATCGGCTTTGATAAAAATGAACGGTTTTTCTTCGATGGCGTGTTCCGTATATTTTTTTTGAACCCTTTTGAATAAATCCGACGCCAAGTCCATCAATTTGACGCGGTCCTGTTCTACATTGATATTCACTTGATCGCTCACCGCGTAAAGCGCGGAGAATAACCAGGGGTCTACTGCGATCGTCTTGGCGAATTCCGCAATGAGTTCGGCCGTGAATTTGAAATGGCTGGATTTGAGACGAGAATGCCATCCGGCCTGGATCGACGGATAAATCGGGATATTGGTTTCCTTAAGCACGTCCGGAATACCGGCGATCAAATCGTTGTTCATGATGATCAGATCGTAATGGGCGGTTTTTTCCTGAATGGATTTAAGGATCCGTTTAAAGCAATGAATCTGCACCGGTTGACCGGTCGCTGTTTCCAGTTGAACGAAACTGGCGTCTTCGCAAAAAGAGGGCTGGGCGTCCAAAAACGTCGCAATCTTCACATTGAAACCGGCTTGCGCGATGATCTGTTGCAGGATGCGGATGTTTTCCAGGTACCAGGTGTTTCGGGTATGTTCTTCGGGGACGATGAGGATGTCTTTACAGTTGGGAACGCGTTTTAAGATGGCCGGTTTGATAAATTTGACGGAGTCGGCCAATCCGTGTTCGCATAAATTGTTGAATCCCGCCGGAAAAAGGTTGGTATCAACGACCGCGATTTTAAAACCCGCGTCGCGGATGTCCACGGAGGAATAAAGCGGCAATTCATTGCAGCATTCTTTGCTGATCAGCCAGCGGTGGATTTCATCCTGACGGGATTTGATCCGTTCGATAAAGACGGGAGTGGAAAGACCTTTATGGAGATATCCGATACTCATACGGCCTCGACTATTGTTTTTTGATATTGGCTTCCTTGGCCATCCCCACCATAGCCTGACGGACAGCCTCCAGCGTAAAACAGGGAGACGGAAAATGGAAATAGAGATCTTCGATTTCGGTGCGGACCTGAAATCCGTCCGGATCAACAGAGATTAACTGAGCGTGTTCGCGCGTTAATCGAACGTAATACCGGCAATAATTTAACAAAGCGTCCTGGTGGTCTTGGTTCATGTGCTCAATGATGGCGTGTTCCACCTGGGGCAAGCTGGACTTTGGTAAAAGGAATTCCTCTTTTTCGATCCAGAAAATTTTGGCAAACCCTTCAATGTATCGGATGCGAACCGGTTCAATCTGAAAATAAACGAAGTCATGGGCTTGAAAATAAGACCGGGCTTCGGGAAAGATCCTCAGAAAACGGTCTTGGGTATATGGTAATTCAGTTTTCGTGACTTTAACTGCCTGACCGATCAAAGAAACCCTGGCGCCGTTCAGACGATGGCGTTTGGATTCTTCCATGACGGTTAAACAAACACGATTATTGCGCAGGATATTTTTTGTGTGCTGGGCGATTAGGCTGATCAGAATAACAGGAACACCTTCAGGATTCAGCATGTAAGGACAGACCGATCCAAACGGATAATCCGGACAATCGACGGAGAGCGTGGAGAGGATTCCGTTCTGGTTTTGTCTTAAGAAAAGCCGCGCTGCTTTGGCTGTTTCGGTCGGGTTGGTCATTTTTAAATCATTTCCAATGTGCATGTACAAGTTTATTTCGCAATTGATTCCATGAGGGAATTATTATGCCTGAAAGTCGTTGAAATGTCGAGGCTAAATTCTTCAAGCAGGTTTCTTATTTAATAAATGTTTGACAATGACACAGCCAATCGCATCTCCTTGAACATTGACGACCGTTCGAATGGTGTCCAGAAATCGATCGATGGGAATGAGGAGCACAATCGCCTCGGTCGGCAGTCCGACCGATTGCAGCACCATGAGCATGGTCACCATCCCGGCACTGGGAATTCCCGGCGCGCCGATCGAAGCCAGGATCGCCATGAGAAAGACAATGATTTGCTGGAGAAGGTTTAAATCAATGCCCAGTACATTGGCCACAAAGATCGCGGCGATTGCTTCATACAAAGCGGTCCCGTCCATATTGACCGTCGCGCCCAAGGGCAGGATAAAACCGTAGATTTCCTTTTCGACCCTCAAATTATTTTCGACGCACTGCATTGTCACGGGCAAGGTCGCGGAACTGGAACTGGTGGAGAACGCCGTCAGCAACGATTCCTTCATGCCGGAAAAGAAGGTCACCGGCGTCATTCGGGTGATTAAATAGAGAACCAGAGGGAGCGTCACGATTCCGTGAAAAAGCGTTCCGCCGGCCACCACACTGATAAATCCTCCCGTGGCAAATAAAAGATTAACATCTTGAGTTGCGGTCAATTTTAAAAGCAGGGCCATAATGCCGATCGGCGCGATTTCCATGATCCATCCGACTATGCGCATGATGATATCAAAGAGTTCATTGAATACCTTCTGGACCGTCTGGCTTTTGTTGCCGCCGCTAATCAATCCGATCCCCAAAAAGACGGCAAAGACAATCACCGGAATAATTTTTCCATCGGCCATGGCTCTGAACGGGTTCATGAATAATTCTGAGAAGAAACTCTGGATGAACTGCGGCAAGGTGATGTTTTGAACATTCAATTGAGCGCTTGTTTCTTTAAACATCTCCAGTTGAACGCCGTGCCCGGGTTTGAAAATATTAACGATCAAAAGTCCCAGAAAAGAAGCTAAGGAGGTGGTGACTAAAAAATAAATGAGCGTATATTTCCAGATCCGGTGCATGTTGGGTTGCGCTTTTAAATTGGAGATGCCCAGCGTAATCGAAAGGAAAATCAGCGGCATCAGGACCATTTTTAAAAGATTGATAAATATCCCGCCGGCCAGATCGCACAGATAGAATATCCAGTGGCTGGAGGGAAAGAGTTCTTTGTTGACGTTCAAAAAGATCCACGCCGTAATTCCCAGCAGAACACCGATGGCAATTCTTTTGTTTAAGGATGATTTCATGGTTTTTATCAATTCAATATTTGCTTTAGATTTTAAAATCCATTAGAATGTGACCCAATCAGGTGAATTCATGAAAGATATTGCTCAAAAAATTTATACCCTACTCAAAATGGAACTTCGTGCGCAGGAGGTCTTGGTGATCGATGAAAGCCATCGTCACGCCGGCCATGCGCAAGCACTCCGATCAGGAAAAGGCCATTATATCGTCACAGTTGTGTCTGATTTATTCAAGGGTGTTAAATCCGTCGACCGCCACCGGATGATTCACAAAGTCCTTGAGAAAGAGTTTGCAACCGACATCCATGCCCTGGCCATCAAGGCGTATTCCATCGATGAGTATCAGTTTAAGGATCAAAATTTGTAATTTGCGGCTGCGCGTAGCGGTCATCCTCCCACGGTTCGGCCGTATTGGAATAACCCCGTAATTCCCAAAATCCCAAACGGTCTTCTTTAAGAAACGTAATCCCTTTGATCCATTTGCTGCCTTTCCAGGCGTACTTCCGTGGCGTGATCATCCGGACCGGCCCGCCGTGTTCTAAAGGCAGAGGCTGATTGTTCCAATGATGGACCAGAAGAACATCGTCATCAAGCGCTTCTTCCAGTTTGAGATTGGTCGAATAGTCGTCATAGCCCGTGACGTAAACAAACCGGGCGGTTTTTTTGAGTTTGGCTTTTTCAGCGAGAACTTTGAACTGGACGCCTGTCCATTTATTGTCCATCCGGCTCCAGGACGTGACGCAATGAAAATCAGAGGTATCGGTTAGCTGCGGAAGTTTTAGAAAATCGCCCCAGTTCAGGACATAAGGATTTTCGACCTCGCCGTTGACCTCGAGTTGCCATTGGCTTAAAGGAATATTGGGTTTAATGCCCAGGTCCAGGACCGGCCAGTTGGGCACGGTGTGTTGTCCTGGGGGAAGCTTGGGCATGCCGTGACGATTCGCCGGACCGCTGCCCTGGATTTGGCCCTGCGGTATTTTTCCACCGGAAAGCAAAGCCCGTTCGGATTTCTGGATTTTGGCTTTAATTAATTTTTTATTGAAATCTCCGGACATAGAGGAAGAAAATCAACGGTCATGCGAACATGTTCAAGTTCTCAGTTTATATCCGATCTTAAACAGATAAACCGTCCAGCCAAAAATCGTCAGCGCCAGGACAAACGTGAAAATGACGCTGGTCAGAATAGGGCTGTCGGCAATCCCGGTGATGCTGTAACGCATACCGTTGACGAGATAATGCATGGGATTAAACTTGGCGATGATTTGTAACGAATTGGGAAGCATGGTCACGGGATGAAAAACGCCTCCTAAAAAAACAGTCGGCACGATCAGATAAATATTCCAAAGGCTCAGCATCCCGAAATCTTCCGCCCACAAAGCCCCGATCATCCCGGCGCAGGAAAAGATCACCGCAATCGTGAGGATAAAATATAACAGAAAGAAGGGATGAATGATGATCGTCGGGGTAAAGAAGATCGAGATAAAGAAGACACCCAGCGCGACGGTAAAACCCCGCGAGACGCCGCCGGCCAGCAACCCTAAAACCATTTCGAAATAAGACAGCGGTGAAAGCAGGATCTCCTGAACATGGTTATGCCAACGGGCAATAAATAAAGAGGAGCTGGTATTTTCGTATGAACTGGAGATCAGGTGCAAGGTCATCAATCCGGGGATAATAAACGTTAAATAACTTAGCCCGTGATCGGCGAAATTGATATGGTTGTTTAACGCGATCCCGAAGATATACATAAAAAGAGCCGAGGAAATCAGCGGAGGAAAAATAGTTTGGCTGGCCACAGAGAGAAACCGCAGAATTTCTCTTTTGGATAACGAGGCAACACCGATGGGATTACTGATCATGTTAATCATCGGGACCGGTGACCTCCAGGAAAACAGCTTCGAGAGATTTATCCTGTAAAATTTCTTTTTTATCTCCGATGCGCACGATGCGTCCATGATTGATGATGCCGATCGTCCGGCAGAGCTTTTCCGCTTCTTCCATATAATGGGTCGTCAAGAAAATCGTTTTGCCTTCCTTATTTAATTGAATCAGATAATCCCAAATCAGAAATTTCAGCTCCAGATCGCAACCGGCGGTGGGTTCGTCCAGAATAATAATTTCCGGATCATGGATCAGTGCCCGGCAGAAGAGAAGCCGTTTTTTCATTCCGCTGGAAAGGGCCCGGTGTTTGGCGCTTCGTTTTTCGCCGAGTTGAAAACGTTCCAGCAACGCGTCCGCTCTTCTGGACGCCTCACCGGGAAGAATTCCGAAATAACCGGCTTGATAAACGAGCAATTGATGGATGGTCAGGAAAGGATCAAAATTAAATTCCTGAGCGCAAAGCCCGACCAGGCGGCGTGAATGCAAATATTCCGCAGTCGTGTCATACCCGAACACTTGAATTCCTCCGGATTGATAATTGGAAAGACCGGTGACGACGTTGATCGTGGTCGTTTTTCCTGCGCCGTTGGGGCCAAGAAAAGCGAAGAAGTCACCGCGTTTCACTTCAAAAGAGACGTTATCCAGAGCTTGAAATTTTTGGTAAAACTTGGTGACGTTTTTTAAACTAATTGCGATTTCAGAATTTCGCATGGATTTTATTATACGTTGGGTTAGGGGTTTGTCAATTCAGCTTTGATTTTTTAAGTAGAGAGCAAAGAGAAGAAAGTAGAGAGTCATGCGATCTTGAAAGCTAGTGCTTTGTCAATTTTGTTTTATTGAGTTTTTCCTTTCCAACTCTAAATCTCTCGCTTCCGACATCGATGATGGCGAGAGATTTAGAGTTTCGTTTAATAGAAAGAAACTCAATAATAGTTGATTTCCTTCAAAATATAGAGGGATCAACTATTAAAAACTAGTTTGACAAAGTACTAGTGCCTCACAATTATATTTCTCTCACCTCTTTTTTTTACTTGCTACGTTTTTCAAATTCTGCTTGCGCCTTGCGTGCGGCGTTGCGTACGATTTCCGGCAGGGCCGGATGGATGTAGATCATATTGAGCAGATCATCGAGCGTGCCGTCTTTGCTCATAAAGGCGATCGGCATGTGGATCATGTCAGAGGCCTCAGGTCCGATGATATGTGCGCCGAGGATGCGTCTGGTCTTTCGGTTGATGAGAATTTTTACGAAGCCGTGATCGGATCTCAGGGCCATTCCCATAGCACTGCTGGAATAGGGATTCAACCCGACCACGTAATCAATCTTTTCGTCTTTGAGTTCTTGCTCGGTTTTACCGACTCCGGCGACTTGCGGATAGGTAAAAATGGCGTGGGGCATGGGAGGATAACGGATCGGCTGGCGAGGTTTGTTTTCAAAAATAGTCCGCATGAGGTATTCCCCTTCAAAATTGACGCTGTGACGGTAAAAATATCGTCCGATACAATCGCCCAAAGCATAAATGCCTTTGACGGATGTTTCTAAATATTCATCGACGTTTATAAAACCTTTGGGGTCGATTTTGATATCGGTTTTTTCCAATCCGAGCGCATCGGTATTGGGAACGATTCCGGTGGCGACCAGCAGGGCATCGGTGAGAATATCTTCAGTTGCACCTCGATCATTTTTATAATGAATATTAAAACGGCGGTTCGCGTATTCGACCGACTGGATGGATCCGCCTTGCCGGAGTTGATGGCGTTTGGAAAATATACGGGTGAATTCTTCCCGGACCTGCGCGTCTTCGTGACGCAGGAGTTGACTCCGGACAAAGAAAAAGGTTTTCGTCCCTAAGGCCCCGTAAGCATGTCCGAGTTCAACCGCGATATAACCGCCGCCCAAAACCGCCAACTTGCGCGGCAGCACGGTATTGCGCAAAGCCTCAGTGCTCGTCATAAAAGGTGTTCCAGCGAGTCCCGGGATGGAAGGGATCTGCGGCCGGCAGCCGACCGCGAGCACAATTTTGTCTGCGGTGATTTCCTGTCCATCAACGCGAATGGTTTTATTCGTTAGAAATTTTCCTTCCTGACGGTAAAGAGTGATGTTGGGATTTTTATTGTAGCCAACGACGATTTTTTGGGAATCTTCATCAACGGTGTGAGAAATTCGGGATATTAATTGATCAAAGTTCACCGTAAAATTCGGGTCAACGTTGATATCCAGTCTGTGCGCCTCCTTGATTTCGAGGGCCACATCGGCCGGATGGATCAGCATTTTGGATGGAATGCATCCCCGGTTGAGGCAGGTGCCTCCCAAAGCTGATTTTTCGAGGACAGCCACTTTCAAACCCATTCGCGCCGCTGGAGAAACTATTTTGGCGCCGCCTCCGGAGCCGATGACAATGATATCGTACTTTTTCATGATTGATAACGAGTTTGCGGGTTTTCGAGTTGGCGAATTTTGCGAGTTGGTTGGCCCGTTGCTCAACCGAGAGCGGTCCAACGGAAAACTCGTAGAACTCGTTAAACCCGCTAACTCGAAAACTAAATATATTTAACTTGGCACATTTTAGCAATAAGGGAAGGAAAAGCAAGTCTCTCAATGAAATTTAATTCTGATTTTGTGATGCCCGTCAGGTTAAGATGTTTCGGAAGAGTACGTTGGTTGTGCCAGAAATTGATGAAGGCGTTTGATGACGAGTTCCAGATCGACCAATTGCATAAGATCCGATTTCAGCTTGGCGACATTAGGCAAATTGCGTAAGTAGCCTGCGTAGTATTTTCGAAAATTCACCACGCCGCGTAAGGGGCCGTCTTGCTGAACCGAGAGTTTCAGATGTTCGATGCACAGTTCGATTTTTTCTTGAATACTTGGCTCGGATAAAAATGTATCGGTTTCTAGATAATGCCGGCTTTGCCGGAAGATCCATGGATTGGCGATCGCTCCGCGCCCGATCATGACCCCGTCGCAACCGGTTTCAAACATCCTTTTGACGTCTTGAGGCGTACTGATATCTCCGTTACCGATGAGAGGAATCGAGATGACTTTTTTGATTCTCTCCAGCCATGTCCAATCGGCAAATCCGCGATGGGCCTGTGATCGGGTCCGGCAGTGGACGGTCAGGGCCTTAGCCCCGGCTTGTTCGATCATCCGGGCGACGTCTAAAATGACAATGCTGTTTTCGTCCCAACCCAGACGGGTTTTGACTGTGACCGGCAAACGTGTTGCTTGGACTGTTGATTTGACGATCGATTCGAAATGGGGAAGATTTTTCAATAAAGCTGCGCCTTCACCGCGGCTCACATGATTTTTGACCCAGCATCCGCAATTGATATCGACGAAATCCGGTTGGAACCGCTCAGCCACCCGGACCGCGCCTTCCAGAGAAGCTTCGACACCTCCGAACAATTGAATGGCGATCGGACGTTCGGCATCCGTAATCTCGATTTTTTTCAAAACGCGGGGGATTTCCCGGATGAGTCCTTCGCTGCTGGTAAATTCCGTATAAAGGATGTCCGCGCCCAAGCGTTTGCAGATCAAACGAAACGGGGTCTCGCTGACATCTTCCATGGGGGCCAGTGCGATGGGTTGATTGATCTTAATGGAACCGATTTGCATAATAAGTAAACCAGTTTGCGAATTTAACGAGTTCGCGCGTTGGTCGTAGTGGCTTCAACTGGACCACTCGACCACTGGCAAACTCGGAAACTATTTGAAATCCTGTCATTTTAACCGTAAAACCGTTCAATTATACTCTATTTTTGAATTGATGCAAATAGGTTGCATTTTAAGTATCCCTCTGTATACTTTATTGTGTTGAAATTTTATTATAACGATCATACTTATGACTAAAATCATGACTGATTTATTGGAACCGGCCATCCGCCGTGCGATAAAAGCGGTGGGGGTTGGAAAGAAGGGAAGCAAATCTTTAGAACAGGCTCTCATTGATGAATTGATTCAGGATTTTAGGGAAAACCGTGTCTCTGCGATTGCGAAAGGTGCTTTTCTGGGAGCATTGATGATCAAAGGGATCAATGAACAGGAAATGCAGCTGGAAAACGCCTTGGCCCCCGGTATATTTAAAGATGCGCAACGATTGATGGATTTCATTGCTCCGGAAGTTCCAACGGTCATTAAGCAGATTGGAATTCAATTTTTAAAAGGTCAAACCATCGATCAATCCAACGCCCTGGCGTTGGGACGGTTTTTATTTTCAAGCGTTCCCGGTGATGGAATGAGAGGCCTAGCAGCCAGTGTCTTACGTGTCCGTTATGAAACCCCGGAAGAATATTCGGGATTGTTATCCAGCATGGAAGAAACGGTGAGCGCCGATTTCCGCGGGACTGTTCCGGCCGGAGATCCGGTGATCCAACTGGCCGAACCATTTGACGGAGTTGATCAATCCTATTTGATTACGCCGTTGCTTGCTGACTGTATCCAACAGCATGGCTATCGGGTGATGAATCTGGTGGGGCGTAACAGCGGCCCAAAGTTCGGCAACACCCTTTTGGATTTAGCGCAGAGTTCAGATAGCCGTTTTATCAAGAAGACCAGTGACTGCGACAACAACAAACCGCAAGGAGGCTGGTATCTTCATCAGGCTGATCTCTCTTCTTTGATCGATCGTTGGGTTGAAATAAGACGGGAAATTATCAAACGGCCGTTTCTTTCCACATTAGAAAAATTTTTAAATCCCTTCCAAGCTCAGATGATGATCACCTCGGCGTTTCATCCGCCTTACACAGAAAAAATGATCACGATCGCGCAGCGGGCCGGTTTTCCCGGTGCGATTGTCGTTCGCAACGGTTTGGAAGGATCGTTGGCCTTTGCTTTGAAACGACCGGTCAAGATCATGTGTTCCGCCCGGCAAAAAGACGGGACTTATCTGCGGCATGAATTCGAAATTGACGCGGAAAAATATTTAGGAGTCACGATTCCCATCGAAGAAAAATTAACCAATCCTTCGTTGTCCGACAATCGACGCCTGATCGAAACATTCCGGAAAGCAGGAAAGACAGATTATGATTTGTTTGATTGGCGAGTTCAGGTCAGTTCAGCGGGATTAATTCAGGCGATTGACTGGGTCAAAGGGCATGGGGGAGGTCAAGAATCATGATCTGGGTGAAATTGGGAAGTCTCTTTATGTTTTTCGCCGTTACCTTGGGAGCCTTCGGTGCCCATGCGATGAAAACGAAATTAACGCCTTATGCGCTGGATGTTTATAAAACAGCTGTGTTGTATCATTTGATTCACGCGATGGGATTATTCATCGTCGGTTGGCTGAGTACAATTTCGGTTGATCCGAAAATCGGATTGGCGGGTGGTTTTTTTACAATCGGGGTTGTTCTTTTTTCCGGAAGTTTGTATCTGTTGTCCATAACCGGATGTCAATGGTTGGGCGCGATACCTCCGTTAGGAGGGTTGTCTTTTCTTCTGGGCTGGCTCTTTATTTTTTTTGTGCAAATGGGTCAATAGCAAGAAAGGAAATATCAGTATTATGCATCAACGGCCTTTAGGGATTGTTATTATCGGGATTATTTTTATCCTGAACGGTTTGACCTATCTGGATAATATCATCGATAGCGTCGCTGCGATCAATTGGGAAGAGCTTCAGTCCAAAGAAATCCGCGCCTACGAAACCACCGTAGTGGCGGCCGAGTTGAAAGGACAGGGCGTCTACAAAAATAGATATACCCCGGCCTTCCACGATCCGATCAATCAAACCAATCTGGCCAGAATCATTGAATCCGGGAAGAAGAAGGTCCTGAAAAACATCGAAGATTACCGTAATCTCAACACAGAATATTTTCTGGTCAGCCATCCGGCGAGGTTGTTCGTCTTTTCCTTCATTGCGATGTGGCTGTTGATTGTCGGCGCGGGGCTATTGATTTTTTTCCCTTGGGCGCATTGGTTTGTGTTTTTTGGAATGATCTTTAATTATTGCTGGCAGACCTATCTTTTTATTTACGATAAGAAAGTCGACGGGCTGTTTTTTCAAACCCAGAATTATATTAACAGCCTGTTGGAAATCCCCCATGTCCCCCGGGTCGATTGGCGTAATGATCCGAGAACATGGATCCATCTATTGCACACGTTTTTGTTTGCCGGGATGTTTTTTTACTATGTCTTTAGAATCGCCAAAGATCTTTATCGAAGAAAACGTCAGAAGGATTTTATGAATTTTTTGAACAACTCCAAGATCCCTGCGGATCCTAAATCATTGTCGTAACAATGTCCCATCTCAATGATCCAAGAACAACCGTTTCTTTTTATACGCTCGGTTGCCGTTTGAACCAAAGTGAATCGGCGGTCATTCGGAATACCTTTGAAGCGCAAGGGTATCGGGTTGTTGATTTCCTTCAACCGGCGGACATTTCAATTATCAATACGTGCACGGTGACCGAACATGGAGACGCGGACACCCGTCACTTGATCAACAAAGTGACTCGGATCAATCCGAATGTCCGGATTGCTTTAGTCGGCTGTCAGGCCCAGATCCAAAAAGAAAAATTATCAGAACTTCCCAATGTCACCTGGATTGTCGGTAATGCCCGCAAGATGGAAATGGTTTTTATTATCAATGACCATCCGGAAAATGAAACGAAAGTCCAGGTCATTACTCCGGCGATACCGCGCGATCATTTTACCATCCCTATCACCGGGTTTGACCGTGAGCATACGCGGGGTAATCTTAAAATTCAGGACGGATGCGATTTTTTCTGTTCGTTTTGTGAAATTCCTTATGCGCGCGGACGGGCGAGAAGCCGTGAATTTGAAGACATCCTCATGGAGGCGAGGGCTTTGGCCGCGGCGGGACACAAAGAACTGGTCTTGACCGGAATCAATATTGGGACTTATCAACATGAAGGGAAAAAATTACTGCAGGTCATCGAGGCATTGGAATCCATTCCAGAACTGGAACGCATCCGGATCTCATCGATCGAACCAACGACGATTCCCGAGGAGATTTTCCAAAGAATGGGCCACGATTCGAAATTATGCCGCTATCTGCATATCCCGATTCAAAGCGGGCATGATAAGATCCTAGAGCAGATGCGACGAAAGTACACGGTTGGAGAATTCAGTCAGTTTATCGATCGTGTTTACCAAAACGTCCGGGGGATTTGTTTGGGAACGGATGTGATCGTCGGTTTTCCAGGAGAGACTGAACATCATTTTGAACAAACTTACACGCTGTTGCGGGATTTGCCGTTTGCCTATTTTCACGTCTTTAGTTATTCCCAGCGTCATGTGGCGCAAAGCCGGAAGCTGACCAATCCCGTTGATCGGGCTGTCATTCAGAAACGCAGTCGAATTTTACGTGATTTGAGTGTGCGCAAAAGACAGGTTTTTCTCAAAAATTTAATCGGGTCAGCCCAGAACGTTTTGTTTGAACAAAAAAAGGATGGGTTCTGGAATGGCTTGACGGATAATTATGCGCGGGTAAAGGTAAAAACGGAACATGATTTGCAGAATCAAATGAGGTTGATGCGGATGCAAGGCTTGGATGGACCGATGTTAGTAGGCGAGATGATAAGTTAATGGATGATTCCAGAATCAACAAGCAGACATTGATTGATAATCTGATGGACGCTCTGCAGCAGATTGGGTATCGGGATACGGAGAGATTGGAAAAATTCAAGGAGCATGCGGACGCGATCATCAAGAATTTTAACGGCGACACCAGCAATTATCGTTTTAGTTTGAAAATGACCAGGTTCGCCCCTTGGTCCGCGCATGTCGATGAAGATGAATATATAAAGAGCTGGAACACCGGAAAAGTCATTACATTTAATATCCTCAAGGCCATTAATGAGGATGAGAAGATCACATACAAGGGCAATCATCCCGATGTGATTGAAGAAGAGAATCCCGAACCAACGCCAGTCCCTTCATCTGAACCGTTACCGCAAACGCCTGTCCCGTTATCCTCTGAATCCGTGATGCAAACGTCTGATGTTTCTCTTCCTTTGCCACCGGAGGAGATGGTTGAATCCAATGCAAGTGATTTCAAACAAACGGAAGGTCCACTGGAGGATGCTCATTTCATGAGCGAAGATATCAGGGAGGAAGAAAAAATGACATCGGCCCCTTCCCTGATCGACGTGAAAAAAACGATCCCAACGGGAATCCGTGTATTTATCAATTCATTAGTGAACAAATTAAAATCTATTTTGACTAAAAAGTTGTGGAAATCCGAAGCAATCTTACCCGTATCGAATGATGTGGACCAAATTCAATGTCCATCAACTCTTGAGGAAAAATTTCTTCAAACAGAGGCCCAGATTCCGGCGTTAAGCGAGTCGCTTCAAGTGGAAGCCCGACTGCCACCGCAGGAAACACATCCACCGGAGACACCCAATGCCGATGTGCCTGCGCTGGAATCATCCGCCAATCCGGCTCCGATGGAAGTTTCAGCGGAAACGAAACCAAAAGAACCCGAACAAACCTTGCCGCAAGATCAATCGAACCAAGTTCCCGCCGCAGCCAGCCCTGAACCGAATTGTTCGCCACCGGCAAAACAGTCCAATCGTATTTTAATTGTCAATGGGAGTGATATGTCGATGAATGAAAAGGTTTTGGTTCTTTTAAGGAAATTAGGCTTTGAAGGGATTCTCTCCTACAGCGAAGAAAATTATTCCAAGACCGTGGCCACCAAAATGCTCGAGTTCAAGGACATTGCCTTTGTCGTGGTTTTGCTTACTTATGATGGATATTTTTACCTGAAAGAACAGAAAGTCAGTCAGGCGAAATTGATTTCGAATTATAAAGTAATTTTCGAGATGGGGTATTTGATTGGTAAAATAGGACGTAATAAAGTTTTTGTGCTTTATCCGGAAAAAAAGAATTTTGAATTGCCATCACTCTTCTTTGATGCTTATTATATTCCGTACGATAAAAGCCGGGCTTGGGAGAAAGAATTGATTAAGGCTTTTACGGATCAAGGTTTTCCGACGAATGACATCAACACATTTCAAAAGAAATAATCGAGAGGATTTTTAAAGGAGGGATTATGGAAGAACTCGTTTCGGAATCGTCCGTCCCATCGGATGTTAAGGCTTATTTCGAATATAATTTTGACGAGTATATCGATGCGTATCATTTGCATTATTCCCAACTGAAACGGTTGAAAATCAATATTCTCATCGCCGTCATCCTGCTTTTTTTAGGTTTGGCTTTATGCGTTTTTCTCGGCTATTCGTTTCTTAAGTCCATTCCGATCTACGCGTCGGTCATTTTGGTCGCGGTTCTCTTGAGCGAATATTTCTTTGCCCCGACGAAAAATTTTAACCACGACCCGCGTTTAAAGAAAGAGCATACGTTAGTTTTTAGTGATGAGAAAATTTTATTTACGGTTAATAACATGACGGTTGCGATCAAGTGGAAACAGTATCAGAAATATATTGAGAATCAAGATTTTTATCTGTTATATTATGCTCCGGAAACATTTTTGATTATTCCTAAGCGGGCTTTGACTCCGGAGGGGAGTGAACAGCTGAGGGCGATATTAATCTCCAAATTTGGTGCTCAGAGGTGCTGAAGATGATTGGGCGGATTTTTCCATTTCAGGATTCCGTGGACGAATTCAGGGGCGATTGAATCACTTTTGAAATTTAAACAACAAAATGGAAGAACATTTACCTCCCAAACCATTGAACCCAAAACGCAAGGATCCGTTGGATAATTTTTTTTTGGAGTTAGAATTATCTCCCGAGGCCGATACGATCCATATGGCCGAGCATGAGATCCCGGATTGGCCACCCCAAAAGTTTATTGATCCCCAGGAGGATCCTGCACATCTTCACGGTCAGTTGCCGCCAGCCAGAAATCAAGATTTGGTCAAGTCTCTGGAAGAAAAAGAAGAGCAACAAACCACGATCGATCAGTTGGCTGTCATTATTGAAGGAATCAAGAAGAAACGCATTTCGGCCACGAATGCTTCCGAGATTTCTCATTTGCCCGGGAGGGAAGACTTACCGGACCAGAAAGTGACAGAATCCGCTTTTTCCTCCGATATTCCTCAAGACCTCAAAGATGACCGGGAGCTTATTAAATTAGCGCAATCGATTTATCTTTCTTGTGGCCAGAATCAATCGATCAAAGCGGACGTTGTTTCTCTGATCAAGAAATTAGGTCTGACCATGATCCCGAAACAAGAAGGGGTGTCCATCATGAAACAGTTTGAAGAAGTTCCTGATCTGCGTTTTGCCGTGGTGGTCCTTTCAGGGGATGATTTTGTTTATTCCAAAGATCAAATGGTGCCGGAAATAAAATTGCGTCCGGCGCAGCATGTTGTTTTGGAGCTGGGCTTTTTATTAGGTAAATTAGGGCGACAGGGTGTATTTGTTTTATATCAAGAATTAAAAAATTTTGAATTTCCGACAAATTTTTTTGATATCCTGTATACGCCTTATACAAAAATGGGTTCATGGCAGTTTGAATTGCTCCGTCAGATGAAAAGCGTCGGGTTTGATTTTGACGCGAATAAGCTTCTTTGATCGGGACAGCGCAGGATGCGTTGAAAGTTTGGCTAAATCCGTCCTTCAGAAAAATCGAGTTGGTCATTGATGAGAATGATTTCTTTGCTATGGGTTTGTGTGTTGACGTTCGGGTTCAGTTTTTCGATGCCCGGGGATGGAACTGTTTTTGCAGCGGACAAAATGTCTTTGAATCTTTGTTCTGACCAGAAACTGGGGATCAAGATCCTTTGCAATCCTGATTGGCAGCTGGTGACGAAGCAACATAATTTTACGATGATCATCGAAGAAGATGCCCAGGAAAGTGTGTCCGTAACGATCGCGAAATCAGATCAAAAGGCGGGACGTCTCTCCGAGCTTAACCGCTCGGTATTGCAATTTTTAGGAGGATATGAAGATTTCTTTAAAGTTGAATCTTTTAAATTTGGTTCCAGGGATGCCTTGAAAGTCGAGGGAGGGCTTAAGGAATCCCCCGACACTCAATCACTTGATTATTATCTTATTCATGATGGATATCTTTACATGGTTCTTTTTTCCTGTCATCCCAAAAAGCATTTTGTAAATTATAAAAAAATGTTTGAGGAAATGATTGCCAGCTTTGAATTTATTGAATGATATTTCATCATAGAAATTTTTTTGAGTGGTTAAAGGTAACATCAATGAAAAAAAATCTATTGTACGGTAAAATCCGTTTGTTGCTTTTCAGCCTGTTTGTGATGAGCGGAATGATCGTTCTGGGAGGTGGATTATCTTCCACGTTTGCCGATGGAGAACGCCCTGCCCCGTTTGCCCTGGTTGAACTTTTTACCTCGGAAGGTTGCTCAAGTTGTCCATCGGCCGATCTTTTTTTTTCCAATCTAACCACCGAGGTCCGCCAGAAGAATATTCCGATTTACACGTTATCGTTTCATGTGGATTACTGGAATCATTTAGGATGGAAGGACCCTTTCAGCCAAGAAGTTTTTTCCGACCGGCAACGGCAATACGCCAGGATTCAAAATACGGATAGCATTTACACACCGCAAATGATTGTAAACGGGACGTATGCCTTTTCCGGACAGCGCGGAGATTTGGCCAAACAGGCGATTGATAAAGTGATGTCTAAGCCGCCGAAAGCGACAATCAATTTTGAAATCTTGGATCAGAGCGATCAAAACGCAATCAAGCTGTCCTATTCGATCAAAGGCGTTCCCAAAGAGACGCTCTTGCATATCGCGATCGTGGAAAGAGGATTGGATACACATATCACCGCTGGAGAAAATGCGGGCCAGACACTTTCTCAGGATAATGTGGTGAGAAATTTTCGAACTTTCCGGATCAATAAATTGCAAGGGAAGGTAAATCTGGAAATCCCTAAATTAATCGTTAGGAAAAATGCTTCTGTGATCGGCTATTTACAGGATCCGTATTCGATGGGGGTTTTGGGCGCGGCTCAGTTCGACCTGTGAGCAAAAAATTTTGGGGTTAATCATTGTTATTTAAACTTTCTTTGTTATTATAGGGCTATGTTCAAACTAAAAAAAACATTTGGAAATAGTAATAAGGCTTTTACTTTGGCGGAGGTTTTAGTGGTCATCGGGATTATTGCCCTTCTGGCCGCCATCTCGATTCCTTATCTTTTAAGCGCCAGGATTAGTTCTAATAATGCGGCCGCCCAGGCCACATTAAAAAGTATTTCCAATGCCATGGAAAATTACATGGCCATTAACAGCGTTTATCCAAGCGCAACCAGCGAATTATTGGGCGTCAACCCGCCGTATCTGTCGGTTGATTATTTTACCGGCTCCCACAATGGTTTTAACTTTACCCCCACGATCAGCAGTTTTGCTTATTCGATCTTAGCGACACCGGTTTTGATGGGGAAAACTGGGTCAGCCAGTTACACCATCTCTACGGGTGCCGTTTTAACAACGAATTAGCCGTCAGCGTATTTCCCGTCATTTTTCGTCCATTGCCTCTCGAGCGGAAATTTTTTTCACTATTAAGCATTTATATATTATACTTTTGATTGTTGTCCGGAACATGACAGGTTATATCAATTGATTTAATGGCTATTCAACACGAGTTATTCATCCAATGAACCGACATTTTTTTGCTCAAAGACTTTTTCTTGCATTGGCATTCATCATGGCCAGCTATCCTGGAGATCCCATTTGGGCAGCGGAATCTTCTTCAGAAAAAATCGCGAAGGAAGACCAAGCAGTTGTTAAGATTATTGAACAAAACAACTGCAACGCTTTTCGTTTTGATGCCAGTGCTTTATTGAACACGATTACCCCCGAGATGAAGTTGGTCTGGAACTTGGGGGACGGCATGGTCGCCAACCAGGCGGTTGTCGACCATACTTATCAAAAAGCCGGCGAATATAAAGTCCAATTGACCGTGAACGATGGTGCTGATCTTCAGAAAAAACCCATTTCAAGTTTTCAGAATATTCACGTATCTGTTCCTCCTGCCGTTATTTTAAAAGCGCCGGATAAAGTTTGTGTTCATGAGAAAATCCGTTTGGATGTCCAGGGTAAAGACGCGCTTGAGCCTTCTTTGAAATATATCTGGGATCTGGGGGATGGAACACAGGGAACGGGCCGATTTTTACAGAAAAAATATGATCAGCCCGGACACTATACGATTCGGTTAACGACGTTGGATCGTTCAAGAAATTTTTGTGCACAGTCAATCATTGAAAAAGATATTTATGTCAACAGACCGCCTCAGGCGAACGCGGGGGAAGATGTTAATTTGCAATGCTTGGCCCGGCCGATCGATTTTAATCTGACCTTCGACGCCTCGGCCTCAATGGATCGTGAGGATGATTCCTTAGAATATTTTTGGGATTTCGGTGATGGAACCGGCGGCCAAGGTCAAATCGTTGATCATCGATACAAAAAAGACGGCCGGTATCAGGTGCGATTGACTGTTCGCGATCAATCCGGATTAAGTTGTAATTCCAGTACCGACACCTTGGAGGTCAATCTTGCCAGAGGCGTTGAAGCCAAAGGGGGTGGGGATGTTTATGCCTGTGTGGGCGAAAACATTTCCTTTGATGGAAGCGCTTCGTATGGGCCGCAGGGGGCGTTGTTCGTGCAATGGGATTTTGGAGATGGGTCTCATGAACCGGGGTTGCAGCTGACGCATCGGTATAACCAAGAAGGCATTTATCAGGCAACCTTAACCGTTGAGGATCCTTTTCAATCCCGATGCGCGGAAGTTTCCGACAGCCGTCTGGTCGTAGTGAAACAGTCTCCTAGGGTGACCATCGAGTCTGTCGGGGATGGTTATTCCGGGGAAGAGATTTTTTTTCAGGCGCTGGTTTCTTATCCGGCTTTGGATGAATTGGAATATTTCTGGAGTTTTGGGGATGGGACTGTGATCCGAGGGGGCCCGATTACTTCACATCGATTTTATCAGGCAGGGACTTATCAGGTTTCAATGATTGTTGATCAAAACGAACAGTCACAATGCTCCAGCAGTTCCGATCGTATGACGATCCATGTTCGGCCGGCAAGGGAAGTGGAATAAAAACAGCATCGTCAAAACGATTGACCGCAATCAAAAAATACATTCGCGAATCTCCAAGGTTTAATTCAATCAGAGTGTCATCTCATATTTTTTGCATCATGCCGTCCTGGGTTCTATAAAAACAAGGTCGCGTGTTGGGGATACGTCCCATGAAAAAAATTTTTTTTATTTTTTTTCTGTTTTTGATCGGTGTCTGCCATTGCGCCTGGGGAGATATTGAGCCAATCTTCGATATCCAAATTTTGTATCATCAGGCACCGATTGTCTGTAAAGTTGCTGTAGAAGCGCTTAATCCATTTTTTTTGCCGAAGGCAGAAAAGAATCGGTCTTCGTCCTCTTTGATCGTGGTTTTCAACATTCACCGTTATTATAAAGGAAAAGGCCCTCATCAAGTTAAGATGGTATTACCGTTGAACAATGATCCTGATTCCGCTGAACCGATGGTCAATGGCAGAGATCGGGAGAAAATTCAAAAAGGACAGGAATTGATTGTTTTTTTCAAAAAAGAAAAAAATGGTTTTCGTTTCTGGTTGGATGGCTATCAAAGTTGTATCCCTGTCACCAGGACACATTCATCGGGCGCGGAGGGTTTTGAGGCCGTGAGAGAAGATCTCGTTAATTCCATTGATGAACCATGGGTAATCGCGCAGGACAGTTTTGAACAAATCAGAATGCATGGATGGACTGAGGCCTTAGCAAAACTCACTGCCATCACGGTCAATCACGATGGGTATGCCAAATATTGGACAGCGATCCTGACCCGTCTTTATCTCGGGGATCGCTCGGCCATTGAGGAATCTTTAAAATTGTTCGATAAATCCTATCCGTTTGCACAGAGATGCTCTATACTTTTTGGGAAAGAATACAACGATTGTCTTTTTTTGCAAAACATTCAAATGGCGTTTCTATATGCGTATATCGATTTAGGATCAACCAAATGTCTGAACTTGATGCAAGCCATTGCGCACGGCCAAATCCATTGGTTAAGACAAAATGTCGTCAATCTGGCGAAGTTTCAAATACGCAACGTCGTTACGGCGCGAGACGTTTTGGAAGCGGGGGATCAGTTAGCGTCCGTTCCATTGGATCAATGTTCGGTGATTGGTTTTAATTGGCAGGAACTCGGGTATCGGGTGATTAAAGCCGCTGGCCGGGAAGATTGGTATTATACGGTGCGGTATGATGTTTCTCAACGAGAACAAGTGTGTGCGCAGATGCAGCACTGGTGGAAAGAGAAAGGGAGAAATATTTTTCTTTCTGAATCGATGAGAAAGAATGGTGGATGAAAAGGGATTCGTTCCTGGCCCGGATATTTTGAGCAGGTGCATTGCCTGGAGGGGAAATGCAACGACATTCGACCTATTATGTTTATATTGTCCAATGCGTCAACGGGACCTATTATACGGGATACACCAGTGATATTGCCAAGAGGATCGAAGCGCACAATAAAGGTTCCGGCGCAAAATATCTGAAAGGTAAAACACCTGTTCAGCTGGTTTACCTTAAGGAATATGGTTATTACAAAAATGCCCTGAAAGAAGAACGAAGGATCAAAACGTTCGGGAGAAAAAAGAAAGAAAAGTTAATTGCAGGTTACACGAAAAATTCCGGGTTTTTAATCCATAAAAACTAATTTTAAAGTTATGCACCAATATCTCCAGATCGAATTAGTAATTTTGATTGCTTCGGCCCTGCTTTTATTAAGCATTCTGGCGAGCAAGATTTCGGATCGATTCGGAATTCCTTCGTTGCTTTTGTTTCTTCTCTTGGGCATGCTCGCCGGGTCCGAAGGACCGGGTGGTATTTCTTTTGACGACGCGTGGTTAGCCAAACTGATCGGAATCGTGGCGCTGAACTTTATCTTGTTTTCCGGAGGACTTGAAACCAAATTAAGCGACATCCGCCCCATCTGGGCCGAAGGGGTCAGCTTGGCGACGATCGGCGTTCTGCTGACTGCATTTTTTGTCGCCTCGTTCGCGACGTACGTCTTGAAATTTACTTTCCTGGAAGGAATGTTGTTAGGTGCCATTGTTTCCTCGTCCGACGCGGCCGCTGTCTTGAATATCCTGCGTTCCAATGAAATCCATCTCAAAAACAGATTGCGTTCTCTCCTGGAATTGGAATCCGGGAGCAATGATCCGATGGCGGTTTTTTTGACGTTAGGCACCATCCGCCTGATGACTGATCCGCATTTTACTCTGCAGCAATTGATCCCGCAATGTATCCTGGAAATTCTGGTCGGGGTTATCATGGCTGTGCTGCTGAGCCGGTTGTTTTTATTTATCATCAATCATTTAAAATTCGCCTATGAGGGATTATATCCGGTCTTTACCCTGGCGTTCGTGCTGCTGATTTACGCGATCACCACCATGGCGAAGGGAAACGGCTTTCTCTCTGTTTATCTGACCGCGTTGATCGTCGGCAATAAAGAATTTCTCTATAAAAAGACATTGATCCGTTTTCACGAAGGGATTGCCTGGCTGATGCAGATTACGATGTTTTTGATCCTCGGTTTACTGGTGTTTCCCTCACACATGGTTCCGATTATTGGGGCAGGATTTTTTGTGTCGGTTTTTTTGATCGTGATTGCCCGTCCTTGCAGTGTTTTTATCGCGCTTGTGTTCAGCCGAATCAAAATTAACGATAAATTTATGTTGTCGTGGGTCGGGCTCAGAGGAGCGGTTCCGATCATCCTGGCGACATTCCCGCTTTTGGCGCATATCCCGAAGTCTGAAATAATTTTTAATATTGTTTTCTTTATTGTTTTGACCTCCATGTTTATCCAGGGGACATCGATCGCCGATGTCTCGCGGTTACTGAGAGTGGACATTCCGATGAAGAGGAAACATGCTTTCCCGATTGAGTTTGACCGCAAGGAAGGGATGGACGCGGATTTGGAAGAACTGATTGTTCCCTATCATTCACTGGTCGTTGGTAAAAAAATTTTTGAACTGGGAGCACAGGAAGATTGTTTGATCGTGCTCTTGTGCCGGGATGGAAAATTTTTTATCCCAAAGGGAACGACGATTCTCGAGGGCGGAGATGTTTTGCAGGTATTGGGCAAAACATCTGCGATGAAAGCGCTGGAGCAGCAATTAAAGGGGAGTGCTTAAATTGCTTATAATGAAGATCATTCCAAGAAAGAATACCGCTGCCCGAACTGTCAACGTTTTCTTTATGATCGAAGACGCGAGCAGTGCGGTTATTGTGGTGCCGCGTTGCCGCGCGAACTAATGTTTACCAAAGAAGAATTGGAGGCCATGAATCAGGAAATCGCGCAGATTAGAGAAGAACGCCGCCAATTAGCTCAACGGATCAGAGAAATTAAAAAGAAAAGGAAAGACCTTCAAGACGGATTTTCGGATTTTATATCATAAAAGGGGAAGCGATGAAATCGGGGTTGAAATCAATGACGCTGAGTGTGACCATTGATTGTGATCACAAAAAACTTTACAAGTATGTGTTTGATTTGAAAAATCTTTCGAAATGGGCGACGACCTTCGCGAAGTCCATCAAAAAAGTAAAAGGCGCGTGGATCCTCGAAACCGCGCGGGGTCCGGTCAATATCCGGATGGCTCCGAAAAATACCTTTGGGGTTCTGGACCATTATATTTATTCGGCGCCGGGTGTCGAAATTTATGTCCCGATGCGTGTCGTGGCCAACGGCCCGCGTTGTGAGGTGCTCTTTACGTTGTTTCAACAGCTCGGGATGTCGGATGAAAATTATGAGCAGGATATTGCATTTGTCCGTGCGGATTTGAAAAATTTGCAAGCGATGATGGAGCGACCATGAAAATCCCTGAGGTGATCACAAATTTTGTTTGGTGTACGATCGTTGCCATTGGATTTTATGGGCATCCCTCGGTTCTCCATGCGGACGCCGTTTGGCCGCCGCAGTTGAACAAACTCTATCCAGAGATGGAGTTCATCGACCAGGCTGGAGACAAATTGAAACTTTCCGATTTCAAAGGCAAGGTGATTGTCGTGGAATATGTGGGAATGAACTGTCCGGCCTGTCAATCGCTTTCGGGGGCGGACAACCCGAAGATCGGACCTTTTGAAGGAAACGATACACAAAAAGGACTCTGGACGCTGGACGAAAGTTTTAAATATTATACCAGCGGGATTTCTCTTTTTGATGACCGGATCGTTTTTATCCAGATCCTGCTTTATGATATGAAGATGGGCGCACCCACACCGGACGATGCCAAGCGCTGGGCCAAACATTTCGGGTTCAGTAAAGCAAAACATCGGTATGTGGCTGTTCCTCCTTGGGATTTAAGAAATAATGACAGTTATAATCTGATCCCCGGCTGTCATCTGGTGGATAAAAATTTAATATTACGCGCCGACAGCGCTGGACATTCCCCGAAACATAATTTCCAGACTTATTTTTTGCCGATGGTGCCGGAACTTTTAAAGGAGTAAGAAAACGATGACGATTGCTTATATTTGTGTTGTGATCATGATTTTTATTCCGCTTTTTTGCACGGGATACGCGAAGTTTTCCGGAAAGGGATACGACAATCGCAGCCCGCGGGAATACCTGGAGCGTTTGGAGGGGAAAGCCAAACGCGCGCATTTCGCGCAATTAAATTCCTTCGAGAATTTCCCGCCTTTCGCCGCCGGGGTGATCGTGGCCCATCAGCTGCACGCCGCGCAAACGGCGATTGATTCGCTGGCCGTCGCCTTTGTCCTGATGAGGATATTGTACGTCTTTTTTTATATCCAGGACCAGCCCGCCTGGCGGTCGACGGTCTGGGTGATCGGGCTGATGATCACTGTAATGTTATTTTTTATCGGCGCTTAATGTTTAAATCAAATTTTCATAGACTCAAAAAAATCGCGATCGGATTGGTTGGATTTTGTTTATTCTGGATTTTTCTCCAGGCCGTAACGATTTTTTGGGCCACCCGTGGCATGGATTATTCTCTTGGGTCTTTTCAACAGCAAAACGAGCACCCGACTTTAAAGATTATATTTCTTGGTGATAGTACTGCGGTTGGTGTTGGGAGCCAGTCGCCGCAGACTTCAACGGCGGGCTGGTTTGCGAAAGATTTTCCTGAGGCCTTGATTGATAACATCAGCCAAAGCGGACTGCGGCTGGCTGGACTACATAACAAATTAAAAGAAATTAAACGTGATGATTATGATTTGGCGGTTCTTCAAATCGGGGCCAACGACATCATGCGTTTGACTCCGCTGACCTCAATCGACCGGGAAGTGCGCTCGATTCTCGCGTTTCTTAAGAATAAAGCCAGGACGATCGTGATCCTTCATTCCGGCGATGTGGGCACGGCCACAATTTTTATTTGGCCGTTTAACCGGATTCTTTCCCAGCGTTCCTATCAGGTCCGTGAAATCTATAAGAAGGCGACGCGGGATTTCGGCGCCAGTTATGTGGATTTGATCCAATACAATTCCGATCGCCTTTTTATCGATGATCAGAAAAAGTATTACGCACCTGACCATTTGCATCTCAGCGGCGATGGATATTTCATTTGGTATCAGGCGATCCGCTTTACTTTAAAGCAAAACGCTCCCTCTGCCCTTGATATCTTCGGGTAACATCATTGAGCGGACGGCCACTTTGATGTTCGTGGTTGAGTCCGTATTGAAAAACTGATTGCCTTCTTCTGTTAGAAGCCATTTCATAACCCCTTTTCACCACGTCAACCTCGTCAATGAGAAGGACCGTTTTCGAGGTTGTGAAATGACTTCTAAGTAATTCTGCAGAGAAAACGGGGGGAAACGCCGAAACAGAAAGAGGCCATGAGTAGGACGGCCATTTTTCGCATACTGATTTTATCCTAACAAAGATCTTGGTCGGTTAAAAGTTTGATATGAGAAATTTTTGATGCTGCCTAATGCCCAACGGTATAAATCATGAACATGGAATTGGTAACTTTTATTTGTGTCGCTTGGTCTCTTACGATATAATCCAGCGGTTTAGTACTTTGTCAAACCCATTTTTAATAGTTGATCCCTCTATACTTTGAAGGAAATCAACTATTAAAAACAAAATTGACAAAGTACTAGGACAATAAACGAAGAGTTATCCTCCCTAAAAAAAGGGCATCGGTCATGGCGATCAAGATCTATAAGGCGAACGGGTTTGGTATCATCACCGGGTTATTTTACGGGATTTGCTTGCGATTGATTATAGGGGGGAAGTCTTCGGATCTTTTTTCTATCATGTCGGTCGGATTTGTATTTTTGGTCCCGCTGGTTTTAGGTGTTTTGACCGTGGCCTTTGCCACGAATTCAACTTGGGCTTATTGTATCTTCGCCCCTTGGATTCCAATTTTATTGTTCGTTTTGGCGACGGCCGTATTCGGTCTCGAGGGGGTCATTTGTATTGTCATGGCCCTGCCGGTTTTTTTATTCATGGCGAGTCTCGGGGGGGTGCTGACCAAAATTTTTTCAGGATTCAAAAAAACAACACGCGTCGGCCTTTTTACCGGATTTTTATTTTTGCCTTTGATTTCTTCGGCGATCGAAAGTCAATTTGCCCTTCCTCTATCGCAACGTACCGTCCCAACTGAAATCATCATCAACGCCTCACCGGGTGTTGTCTGGAAAAATATTATTCGCATCCCCCACATCCAACCGCAGGAACATCATGACAGTTTTTTTCACCTGATGGGTTTTCCTAAACCTGTGGAAGCCACACTCTCGCATGAAGGCATCGGCGGTGTGCGGCACGCTTCTTTTGAAAAAGGGCTTTTGTTTATCGAAACGATTCAGGAATGGCAAGAGCAAAAAAAAATTGTTTTTTCGATCAAAGCAAACACCGAATCCATTCCCCCGACCACCCTGGATGAACATGTCACCATCGGCGGCGCTTACTTTGATATGCTGCAGGGCGCTTATGAGATTGAAGCGCTTGCCCCGAACCAGGTGCGCCTGCATTTAAGCAGCACGCAACGATTATCGACCCGATTCAATGCCTACACGGCGATCTGGACTGAGGCGATTATGCGGGACATTCAGGATTATATCTTGGTCATCATAAAAAATCGTTGCGAATCTTCTGTCTCAAAAATTTGAACATATTTTTAACGAAAGGATTCTGAAATGAAGATCCTGGATACCTGGTTAAAAGAAAAGTCCTACAATATAAAAATTTTGTTCATCTTTATGATCATGTTTTGTTTTGGCGGTGTCTTTTTCTCGCATGTTTATGCGGAAAGCGGGAAGCATGTGAATGTCGGCTCGAACAAGGTGGCCTTAAGCGGCTATGACACGGTCGCCTATTTTAAGGAAAATAAGGCGGTCAGCGGCGATCCCCAGTATCAAGCGCAGTGGAAAGGGGTGAAGTGGTATTTTTCTACACCCGGCAATCGGGATCTTTTTAAATCCAATCCGCAACACTACGCGCCCCAGTACGACGGCAACTGTGCTTGGTCAGTCGCGCAGGGGAAACTTGCCCACGGCAACCCGATCGTCTGGAAAATCATTGATGACAAATTGTATCTGAATTTCAACCGTCCCGTGCAGGTGAATTGGGAAAAGGATGCGCGGAGTTTCATCAAAAAAGCCGACGCCAACTGGCCGGCGCTGGATCATTGAAAGAAACCATTTTTTAAAGTGATTACATCAAGAAGGAGAGGATATGACAATTAACGAACAAAAACTTAATGAATTCATGGGAAAGGTCGTCAACGATATCGGTGCCGCGGCCAGTGCTGTGATGGCGTTAGTCGGCGATCAACTCGGGCTGTATAAAACGCTGGCCAAAAAGTCCATGACCACCCAGGAATTGGCCAAGGCCACCAAAACCAGCGAACGTTACGTGCGCGAATGGCTCGGTAATCAGGCCGCCGGCGGTTACGTGCAGTATGACGCGTCTTCCCAAAAATATTCTTTGACTCCCGAGCAGGCATTGGCCTTGGCGGACGAAGAAAGTCCGGTCTTTGTTCAAGGGGCTTTTCAGGTCATATCGGCGATGTTTAAAGCCGAGCCCAAGCTGACCAAAAATTTTAAAACCGGCCAGGGGATGGGGTGGGGGGAACATGATGCCAATTTATTTCACGGGACCGAACGATTTTTCCGTCCTAACTACAAAGGTAATTTGATTTCTTCCTGGATCCCCGCGCTGGATGGGGTGCTGGAGAAACTTAAAAAAGGCGCGCTGGTCGCTGATGTGGGATGCGGATTCGGTTCGTCCACCATTTTAATGGCCGAGGCGTTTCCGAAATCGAAGTTTATCGGTTTTGATTTCCATCCCGAATCCATTGCCATGGCTAAAAAACGCGCTAAACAAAAAAAATTAACGAAAAATATTTCGTTTGAAGTCGTTAAATCCACGGAATATCCCGGGAAAAATTACGATTTCGTAACCTATTTCGACTGTCTGCATGATATGGGTGATCCTCAGGGCGCGGCCCGTCATGTTTTGCGTTCACTCAACAAAAACGGGACGTGGATGATCGTTGAGCCGTTTGCCGGCAACAGTGTTGAGGAAAATTTAAATCCCGTCGGGCGGGTATTTTACGCCGCGTCCACCTGCATCTGTGTCCCAAGTTCGCTAGCCAGCAACGGTCCGGCTTTAGGTGCACAGGCCGGCGAAAATATTTTGAAGGAATTGATCGTATCCAGCGGGTTCAGCCGTTTTAGACGGGCTACACACACCTCGTTTAATCTGATCCTTGAGGCCAGACCTTAAAAATGAAATATGCGCCTTGATTTTAAATATATTGTTATTTTTGTTCTGCTTTGTTTTGGAATATATTACTGGTTAGATCATCAGCCCATCGCGCATCCTCCGGGCATTGTTGTCGAAGATTCTCCGCAACAGGAACCTCTTGGGGGTGTTAAGCCGTTTAAATTTAAAGAATTCACCATCACTCCGGTCGCCCGCTTTAAGATGACAGCCATGGTCTTGAGTTTTCATGCGTATACTTCTGGTCTGGAGAGTCAATTGGTCCCGGTGGATTTGGCGCTGGGCTGGGGGCAGATGTCGAATCCCGAGGTTTTAAAAAAGATTCAGATCAGTCAGAACAGCCGCTGGTATCATTATACTTATCGATTCCCTCCGCCAATCCCTCAGTCCGAGATCATCACGCACAGTGGTAATATGCATTTAATCCCCTCTACGGAAGAAATTGAAAATAAAATCAAGCATGTGAAGGTCAGGGAGGTGGTTCATTTCCAGGGCTATCTTGTCAACGTTGAGGGGAAAAATGGATGGAATTGGAACAGCTCCGTAACCTGGGAAGATAAAAATAATAGAGCATGTGAATTAGTTTGGGTGGAAGAATTTCGGCGGTAGAGAGAGGAATAATACGATCGCATGGTTCTGACAGGAATGTAAAATCCGGCTTATATGGTGATCCGGTTCACGCGCAGCCGCCAGAAAAACCGGATCATATCGCGAAACGTTTTCCAAATGACCGGCGGTCGAGAACAGGACGGTTGTCCGTGAAGACGACGTTTCATTTTGGTGGGGACTTCGACGATCCGGTAGCCTTTGTCGCGGGCCTTGATCAGGATTTCAGCCAGAAAAAATATTCCATTATGCTCAATGGAGATCCCGTTTTCCCCGAAAATGTCTTTTCGGTAAATCTGG